>NZ_VFSI01000006.1:0-117277 GCF_006385825.1 Streptococcus sp. D2
ATTATAGACTATATCGATTACTACAACAACAAACGAATTAAGGTAAAACTAAAAGGACTTAGTCCTGTCCAATACAGAACTAAATCCTTTCAATAATTATTTGTCCAACTTTTTGGGATCAGTACATTCTGTACTGACGTTTTTTGTATGCTTATTTTGATTTGATATAGTTAATACCATCTGCTTTTGGTGCAACTGCTTTTCCAAAGAAGGCTGCAAAGACAAGAATGGTCAAAACATAAGGTGCGATTTGAAGGTAAACCGCAGGCACTCCTTGTAGGAACGGCAATTGAGAACCGATAACAGCCAAACTTTGTGAAAGTCCAAAGAAAAGACTAGAAAGCATGGCTCCGATTGGATTCCATTTTCCGAAAATCATCGCAGCAAGAGCGATAAATCCAGGTCCAACAATAGTTGTCACTGAGAAGTTAACTGAGATTGATTGAGCATAAATCGCTCCTCCAATTCCACCTAGGAAACCTGAAATGATAACCCCTAAATATCTCATCTTATAGACATTGATTCCCAAAGTATCAGCTGCTTGTGGGTGCTCACCTACAGAGCGGAGACGAAGACCAAATCGAGTCTTAAAGAGAATAAACCAAGCAAGGAAGGAGAAGGCAATCGCCAGATAACCAAGTAGACTAGTTGACTTGAAGAAGATATCACCGATAACTGGGATATTGGCCAAGACTGGGAAATCAAAGCGTCCAAAAGTCTGACTTAGGTTGTCGGTTTGTCCTTTGTTATAAAGAACTTTAACCAAGAAAACAGCCAAGGCTGGCGCCATCAAGTTCAATACCGTACCGCTGACAACATGGTCTGCACGGAAATGAACCGTCGCTGCTGCGTGGATGATAGAGAAGACAGCACCAACCAATCCTGCAACTATCAAAGATAGCCATGGAGTTGCTGCTCCAAATTGTTCTGCAAATTCAAGGTTAAAGACAACTCCAGAAAAGGCACCCATAACCATAATTCCTTCCAGGCCGACGTTTACCACACCACCACGTTCAGAGAAAACACCACCGATACTTGTAAAGATGAGGGGTGCTGAGTAAATCAGCATAGAAGACACCAAGAGGGTGAGCAAGGTTGTAATAGACATCTTTACTTACCTCCTTTAACTTGTTTTTTCGGTTTGACAAAGCGTTCGATAAGGTAATGAACACTGACAAAGAAGATAATAGACGCTGTTACAATGCTGACAAGCTCAGACGGTACCTGCGCCGCATTCATACCAGGAGCTCCAACTTGGAGAACACCAAATAGGAAGGCTGCAAAGAGAATACCAATTGGTGAGTTGGCCGCAAGCAGACTAACCGCCATCCCGTTAAACCCGACAGCTAATGACGATCCTTGAACATAGACGTTCTGGAAGGTTCCAAGCCCTTCAACAGCTCCACCAAGACCTGCCAAGGCACCTGAAATAATCATTCATAGGATGATAGTCCGCTTGGCAGAAATACCAGCATATTCTGAAGCATGTGGATTAAGACCAACCGCACGGATTTCAAAACCAAGAGTTGTTTTCTTGAGCATGAACCAAATAACTGCAACTGCAATGATGGCAAAGAAAATACCAATATTCATCCGCGAGTTACCAGTCAACTCAGACAACCAAGGTGTCTGATAGGTTGCATTAGCCCCAACACGAATGGTTGAATCTGTACTTTGCATGAAATCTTTAGGAAAGGCATGGATAAAGGCATTCCCTACATACAAGACAATGTAGTTCATCATGATGGTTACAATAACCTCTGACGTCCCTAGATAGGCCCTAAGAATACCTGGAATCGCTCCGACAATCCCACCAGCAATCAAGGCAATCACGATAGTCGCTAGAATCATCAAGGGACGTGGCATATCTGGATGCGACAAGGCAAACCAACCACTGAGAATCCAACCTGCCAAAGCCTGACCAGGAAGTCCAACGTTAAAGAAACCTGCTCGGCTGGCAACAGCAAAACCAAGACCAATCAAGACCAAAGGCCCCATGGCACGGAAGATTTCCCCAATCCCACGCAGGCTACCAAAGGCTGTATAGAACAATTCTTCATAACCCCAGATGGCATCATAACCGAAGATCCACATAACAATGGCTCCAAGTAAAATTCCTAGGAAGACAGAAATCAAGGGAACCGAAATTTGTTGTAATTTTTTAGACATCACTCTTCTCCTTTCCCAAGTTTCCACCAGCCATCAAGACACCAAGTTCTTGCTTATTGGTTGTTTCTGGTGATACAATACCTTGAATCTTACCATCGTGGATAACGGCAATACGGTCTGAGACGTTTAAAATCTCATCCAATTCAAAGCTGACAACAAGGACAGCCTTCCCATTATCACGCTCTTCAATCAAGCGTTTGTGGATATATTCAATGGCACCGACATCCAACCCACGAGTTGGCTGGCTGACGATAAGGAGATCCGGATCTCGATCAATTTCACGAGCAATAATTGCTTTTTGTTGATTCCCTCCTGAGAGTGCAGCTGCAGGAACAAATTCACTGGCAGCACGAACATCAAACTCTTCCATTAGCTTTTTAGCATAAGAAGTAATATTTGAATAGTTCAAAATTCCATTTTTACTATGTGGTTCTTTGTAGTAGGTTTGAAGGACAATATTTTCAGAAATCATCATTTCCAAAATCAAGCCATCACGGTGACGGTCTTCTGGAACGTGCCCCACACTCAACTCTGTAATCTGACGTGGGTGCAAGCCTACAATTGAATTTCCTTTTAGCTCAATGCTACCAGATTCAACCTTGCGAAGACCTGTGATGGCTTGAATCAGTTCAGACTGACCATTTCCATCAATCCCTGCAATACCAACAATCTCTCCAGCACGAACATCCAAGGATAGATTTTTCACAGCTGGGACACCGCGGTTTTCATGGACCACCAAGTCTTTAATAGACAAGACCACTTCTTTTGGTTGAGAGGCTTGCTTCTCTGTTTTAAAGGAAACAGAACGACCTACCATCATTTCTGCTAAATCAGCATTGGTAGCCCCTGCAATTTCGACGGTTTCAATTGATTTCCCACGACGGATAACTGTAACGCGGTCAGAAACTGCTCGAATCTCGTCCAACTTGTGGGTAATCAAGATAATTGATTTTCCTTCTTTGACAAGATTTTTCATAATAGCCATCAACTCATCAATTTCTGATGGAGTCAAGACAGCCGTTGGTTCATCAAAGATAAGGATATCAGCCCCCCGATAAAGGGTTTTTAAAATTTCTACACGTTGTTGGGCTCCAACTGAGATGTCTACCACTTTAGCAGAAGGATCAACAGCTAAGCCATAACGTTCAGAAAGAGCCTTGATTTCTTTGATAGCTCCAGCGATATCTAATACACCATTTTTAGTTAATTCACTACCTAAAATAATGTTTTCAGCCACTGTGAAGGCTTCTACCAACATAAAGTGCTGGTGAACCATTCCGATTCCCAAGCTAGCTGCTTTAGATGGTGAATCGAGATTGACAACTTGACCGTTAACCACAATTTCACCACTGGTTGGTTCAAGAAGCCCTGCTAACATGTTCATGAGTGTGGACTTTCCAGCCCCATTTTCTCCTAAAAGTGCATGAATTTCACCTTTTCGTAGGTGCAGGTTGATTTTGTCGTTGGCAACAAATTCACCAAACACCTTGGTAATATCACGCATCTCAATGACATTTTCGTGTGCCATGTGCTCTTCCTTTCAGAGTCTTATTTTATTTCAATAAAACTTGCTAGTTTGTCTAGTAGCAAGCTTTACTGAGACAAAATGACTTTGTCCCAACTCTTAAAAAGCGGCCGAGGGCCGCTTCCTAAGAAATGACTTCCATCCATTATTTTTCAGGAACTTTTACGCTTCCATCAAGGATTTTGGCTTTTGCATCCTCAACAGCTTTTTTACCTTCTTCTGAAAGGTTTGTTACTGCCAAGTCAACCCCTTTATCTTTCAATGAGTAAACGATCACTTGACCGCCAGGGAATTCACCTTTTTCTGCCTTGTTAGAAATATCTTTTACAGTTGTACCAACTTGTTTCAAAGTAGATGCAAGAACAAAGTTTGATTCTTTGCCATCTTTAGAAGTGTATTTACCTTCTGCTTCTTGGTCACGGTCAACACCGATAACCCAAACTTTTTCATTTTCAGGACGGCTCTCGTTGAGTGATTTTGCTTCTGCAAAGACACCTGCACCTGTACCACCAGCTACTTGGTAAACAATATCTGCACCAGCTGCGTATTGTGCGGCTGCAATTGTTTTACCTTTCGCAGCATCACCAAATGAACCAGCGTAGTCAACTTGTACTTTGATAGATGGGTCTACTGACGCAACACCTGCCTTGAATCCTGCTTCAAAACGAGAGATAACTTCTGACTCCATACCACCTACAAAACCAACTTGTTTTGTTTTAGTTGTTTTTGCTGCAGCTACACCTGCAAGATAACCTGACTCATTATCAGCGAAAGTTACGCTAGCAACATTTTTTTGGTCTTTAATCACATCATCAATCAAGACATAGTTGATATCAGTGTGCTCTTTTGCTGCATCTTTAACTGCATTATTAAGGGCAAAACCAACACCGAAGATTAGGTTGTAACTTCCAGCAGCTTGTTGCAAATTGTTAGCGTAATCAGCTTCACTTGTTGATTGGAAGTAAGTAAAACCTTTATCTTTTGAAAGATTGTGTTCTTTACCCCAGTCTTGCAAACCTTCCCAAGCTGATTGGTTGAATGATTTGTCATCAACACCACCAGTATCAGTTACGATTGCTGCCTTTGTCTTCACATCAGAAGATGAAGCTGCGTTACGAGAAGAGCGGTTACCACATGCAGCAAGTCCAACTGCTGCCACTGCAACTAGACCAAGGCCTAGCCATTGTTTCTTGTTCATTACTGAACCTCCTAAATAAGATGTGCAACGATGTTGCAAGTATGGATTGGTTGGCCACAAGGACCGTGCCACTCAGAGAGCGACTCAGACTAATTTAAGTCTGTAAAAGAGTATGGAAGTAATTCCCCGACCGTCATCTCGACCGTCGATTTATCTTTTGCGACTAAGGTCACTTTTAGATCTTGTTCAAAAAATTCAGCCATCACTTGGCGACAAGCACCACATGGTGAAATTGGTTTTTCAGTTTGTCCATAGACAATCAATTCTGAAAACTCTCTTTGGCCTTCGGATATAGCCTTAAAAATGGCTGTTCTCTCACCGCAGTTTGTCAAAGAATAGCTAGCATTCTCGATATTGACACCTGTATAAATTTTTCCATCCTTTGCCACTAGAACAGCACTGACAGGAAAGTGAGAATAGGGCACATAGGCTTTCTTGCTGGTTTCAATTGCTAGTTCAATCAACTCAGTAGTCGCCATCTGCCAATTCTCCTTTTAGAATTGCTACCCCAGCTGACGTACCGATACGGGTCGCACCTGCTTCCACAAAGGCAAGAGCATCTGCATAAGAACGAGCTCCACCAGCAGCCTTTACACCCATATCAGATCCAACTGTTTCGCGCATTAATCTAACATCTGCTACCGTAGCCCCACCAGTTGAAAAACCAGTAGATGTTTTAACAAAATCAGCTCCCGCTTTTTGAGCTAATCGGCAAGCCACAACTTTTTCTTGGTCAGTCAGAAGGCAAGCTTCAATAATGACTTTCACTAACTTGTCACCACTTGCTTCCACGACTGAGCGAATGTCCGACTCAACCAAGGCTAATTTGCCTGATTTGAGAGCTCCAACATTGATCACCATATCAATCTCGTCTGCACCATGTTTAATAGCTTCTTGGGTTTCAAATGCTTTCACAGCTGAAGTTGTTGCTCCCAGAGGGAAACCAACTACTGTGCAGACCCTGATATCTGTACCTTCAAGCCCTTTTTTAACATATTCAACCCAGGTCGGATTAACGCAAACACTAGCAAAATCATACTCTCTAGCCTCAGACAACAAACAATTAATTTGTTTTTCTGTCGCATCTTGCTTCAAAAGCGTATGATCGATATATTTATTTAATTTCATATTCGGATTCTCCTGCAGTTTATGAGATAATTTCTATAATTTCTCGTAAACTTTGCACCCTATCATTTATTTTAACATATTTTTGAAAATCTGTAACTAGCTGAGGAGAAATTTTTCCATTTGTGTATACTTTTGCAACAATTTCTCCCTTTTGAACGGAATCTCCAACCTTCTTTTCAAAAACAATTCCTGTTTCATAGTCCAAGGCATCAGACTTGACTGCACGGCCTGCCCCCAGTCTCATAGCATAAAGCCCAAATTCCATAGCTGGAAGAGCTGAAATGACACCCGTTTCCTGAGCAGGGATTTCCACCACATGGGCTACATTGACAGGCCGATAGAGATCTTCCAAGTCTCCACCTTGGGCTTGGACCATCTCCTCAAACTTAGCCAGCGCGTGACCATTTTCAAGATGTTGGCGAACTTCTTCAACTGTCTTGTTTACATTTGCCAGGCCAAGCATAATTTGAGCCAATTCGCATATAAAATGGGTAATATCCTGACGGCCTTGCCCTTGTAAAATCTCCAATGCTTCAAGGATTTCCAGACGATTTCCAATAGCACGCCCTAAAGGCTGGCTCATATCCGTAATCACTGCGACTGTTTTTCGACCAACAGCCTTACCAAGATCCACCATGGTTTGAGCCAATTCGCGTGCCTCATCAACCGTCTTCATGAAAGCACCCTCTCCGACAGTTACGTCAAGCAAAATAGCATCCGCCCCTGCCGCAATTTTCTTGCTCATCACCGAACTCGAAATCAAAGGAATCGTGTCGACAGTTGCGGTCACATCACGAAGAGCATAGAGAAGTTTGTCAGCTTTGACAAGCTGGTCTGATTGCCCAATGACAGATACTCCAATATCCTGCACTTGATTAATGAAATCCTCTTGACTACGTTCTACTTGATATCCCTTAATGGACTCCAATTTATCAATTGTTCCACCAGTATGGCCGAGACCACGACCACTCATTTTTGCCACAGGCACACCAAAGCTAGCAACAAGAGGAGCCAAAATCAAGGTTACCTTATCACCAACACCCCCAGTAGAATGCTTGTCAACCTTAACCCCTTCAATAGCTGATAAATCAAACTCTTGACCTGTCTGAACCATTTTCATGGTCAAATCAGATATTTCTCGAGTCGTCATTCCTTTAAAATAAACAGCCATAGCAAAGGCAGACATCTGATAGTCAGGAACAGTTCCTGACACATAGCCTTATACCAGCCATTCAATTTCACTAGAAGTCAGTTCTTGACCATCTCGTTTCTTTTGGATTAAATCAACTGCTCTCATTCTTTCACACTTCTAAGGATATAGTATCCCTTATCTTTTTTGACGATTTCACAATTGCCAAACACATCTTCCATCTTGGACTTAGCACTTGGAGCCCCTTGTTTTTTCTGGATAACGATTGTCAAATCTCCACCAGTTTCCAAGAAATCTTTACTTTTCTCAATGATTTCATGAACTACTTGCTTGCCCGCACGGATAGGGGGATTGGAAATGACATGGTCAAAATGTCCTTCAACTTGTTCATAGATGTTGGACTGAAAAACCGTCGCTTCTACTTTATTTCGTTCAGCATTTTGCCGCGCCAAATCCAAGGCACGATTATTAATATCGACCATGGTCGCCTGAACACCATAAGCCTTAGCTAAAGACAAGCCCAAAGGTCCGTAACCACAGCCTACATCCAGGACAGTTTCTCCTTGGTTGACCTCAAGACACTTGAGCAAGAGTTGACTTCCAAAGTCAATCATTTTCTTGCTAAAAACACCCGCATCCGTCAAAAAGGTCATTTTTTCTCCCAACAAGTCCACTCTCAACTCATGAATGTCGTGAGCAGCATCAGGATTTTCTGCATAATACATTTTACTCATGAAACTATTTTACCATAATTTGACTTAAATTGTAAATCGTTTACAAATTGATAATAAAACGAAAAAGACTGAAGAAAGCTAGTCACGAAGACATTTTCTTCAATCTCTTTCAACACTTATAAATAATAAACCATTTAGAACTATAAATATCACAGTCCAGATAAAAACAAAAAGTTTATCACCTATATTATTTCTATTGCTTAACCTTAAAATACTTTATTATCAACAAAATTCCCAACAAGATGTTTAGATAAAAGCCCAACTGATAAGTTTGTGTCAGGATTTCCAAACTGGTCCAAAGTCGTATCAAATCTTCCAGTGACATGCTGAAGAAATAACCCTCTGTAGCAATCCACAAAATCAAAAATAGATAACTACCAGCAGCAAGCCATTTCGTCCACCGTTTTTTTAGTAAGAAAGCAATCAAGAGCGAACAGATAAAGATAGCTGTTACAATAGCATGTTCCATCAAAAAAGTAAAACCGTAATAGATTTCCACAAAGCGTCTACCATTATCTGCATTCGCCCCTTTTATAAAAGGTAGTGCAAAACTTAAAATAAAACAAAGTTCCAATGTGTAACGTTTTAAGATTTTCATAGTACACCTCCTATAAGTGGTGAACTAAAAAGCCCCCTTTATTAGCTTACAAATCAGTAGAAACTATCTCCTACTTCATCAATAAATTGGTCAACCTCTATTATACGATATTGGCTTACTATCATCAAGAAACCGCTTTATTTTTTTAGCTTTTTATGGTATGATAAACAAAATATCTAGGGGAAAACAAATGACCAACGAATTTTTACATTTTGAAAAAATCAGCCGCCAGACTTGGCAATCTTTACATCGAAAGACAACACCTCCTTTGACAGAAGAGGAATTAGAGTCCATCAAGAGTTTTAATGACCAGATTAGTTTACAGGATGTTACCGATGTCTATCTTCCCCTAGCCCATCTCATCCATATTTACAAGCGTACCAAGGATGATTTGGCCTTTTCCAAAGGAATTTTCCTTCAACGTGAAAGCAAATCCCAGCCTTTTATCATTGGGGTTTCTGGAAGTGTTGCCGTTGGAAAATCCACAACCAGTCGCCTACTTCAAATCCTACTGTCCCGTACACTTACAGATGCTAGGGTTGAGTTGGTAACAACTGATGGCTTTCTCTATCCCAACCAGACCTTGATTGAACAAGGGATCTTAAATCGCAAGGGATTTCCTGAAAGCTATGATATGGAAGCTCTTCTCAACTTCCTGGATCACATCAAAAATGGACAAGATGTAGATATTCCTGTCTATTCTCATGAAGTCTACGACATCGTACCTGAGGAAAAGCAAAGCGTCAAAGCTGCTGATTTTGTGATTGTTGAGGGAATAAATGTCTTTCAAAATCCACAAAACGAGCGTCTCTACATTACTGACTTCTTTGACTTTTCCATCTATGTTGATGCTTCAGTCGATGACATCGAGAGTTGGTATCTGGACCGTTTCTTAAAAATGCTGAGCCTAGCCCAAAGCGACCCTGATAGCTACTATTATCGTTTTACTCAAATGCCAATTGGGGAAGTGGAATCCTTTGCCCATCAAGTCTGGACTAGTATCAATCTCACAAATCTACAAAATTATATTGAACCAACCAGAAATCGTGCAGAAGTGATTCTGCATAAAACAAAGAACCATGAAATCGATGAAATTTACTTAAAAAAGTAATTTTCCCTTGTCAAAACGTAAGTTTTCAGATATAATGGTATAGTTAGTAAATATGGAGGTAAGAACATTGGCAAACATTAAATCAGCTATCAAACGCGCTGAATTGAACGTTAAACAAAACGAAAAGAACTCAGCTCAAAAATCAGCTATGCGTACTGCTATCAAAGCTTTCGAAGCAAACCCATCTGAAGAACTTTTCCGTGCTGCTAGCTCAGCTATCGATAAAGCAGAAACTAAAGGTTTGAT
Source organism: Streptococcus sp. D2 (assembly GCF_006385825.1). Lineage (GTDB taxonomy): Bacteria > Bacillota > Bacilli > Lactobacillales > Streptococcaceae > Streptococcus > Streptococcus shenyangsis. The sequence goes on from NZ_VFSI01000006.1 coordinate 9,860, forward strand.
TCACAAAAACAAAGCAAGCCGCGATAAAGCTCGTCTTTCAGCTAAACTTGCTAAATAAGAAACAGTCCATAGAGGCTGTTTTTTTGTCTCCAAATAGGAAAGGGTAGAAAATGAAAATCGCAATTATCGGATATTCTGGTGCTGGTAAGTCAACGCTAGCTGAAAAGTTATCTCTCCACTACTCCATCCCAAAACTTCATATGGACACACTCCAATTTCAACCTGGTTGGCAAGACAGTGACCGCGAATGGATGTTGACCGAGATGAAAAGTTTTCTCACCAAGCATGAAGCTTGGGTCATTGATGGTAATTACTCTTGGTGTTGTTATGAGGAAAGAATGGACGAAGCTGACCAAATCATCTTTTTAAACTTCTCTGCTTGGAATTGTTTGCTAAGAGCCTTTAAGCGCTATTTAAAATACAGAGGAAAAGTGAGAGAAAGTATGGCTAAGGGATGTCCCGAGCAATTCAACTGGGAATTTATTCGTTGGATTCTCTGGGATGGTCGAACAAAAAATGCTAAGGATAGATACCAATACTTACACAATATTTACCCAGAAAAGATGCATATTCTCCATTCTCAAGCAGAGATTGATTGTTTTTTGCGATCTTTAAAAAAGTAAACAATATAGTAGCGTTTCATTAAAATCAGCATGTACTGATTGACTAAAAAAGAAAGTTTTTCATCCAGAAAGTCTTCCTTTTTTCCTTTTATTCAACAATTAAAAATAACTCGAGCAATTTATAAATCAACAATAAAATTCCCCTAGAAATGAAGAGAATCTTGTTCATAGTTTCTGAGTTCGTGATACAAAAAAACTGAAGGAAGTATAGTCCTACTTCTTTCAGTTTTTTATTGTCTCAATTTAGAAAAAACTTCTCCAATCTTACCTTCGATAACTAAATCAGCTTGGCTATCTTGAGGAGTGCTGGACTTGTTGATAACGACAAGATTTGACCCTGAAAAATAATTGATTAGGCTAGCTGCAGGGTAAACAACTAAGGAAGTACCACCAATAATCAACAAATCTGCTTGCTGAATGGCTCGAGCTGCGCGACTAAATACATCCATATCTAGCGCTTCCTCATAAAGGGTTACGTCAGGTTTGACCACCTTGCCACAATCTAAGCAGTGGGGAACTGGACCTTCAAGTTCCAAAAAGGCAGTCAAATCATAAAAGCGATGACAGCCCAAACAATAATTACGATCTGCACTACCATGCAGTTTCAAAACTTTCTGAGATCCTGCCATTTCATGGAGGCTATCGATATTTTGCGTCACAATCGCCTTTAATTTACCTGTTTTTTCCAAAGACGCTAGATAATCATGTGCTAAATTCGGCTTAGCATCAGGATAGACCAGATACTTTTTGTAGAAATCAAAAAAATCCTCTGGATAGCGCTCAAACATAGTGCGTGAAACCAGTTGCTCGGCAGTAAAATGGCGACCTAGTTTCAGACTATATATACCATCTGAACTACGAAAATCTGGAATATTAGACTCTGTAGAAACCCCTGCACCACCGAAAAAGACAATGCTCTGACTTTGATCAATAATACCTTGTAATTGTTCAATCTTATCCATTTTGTACTCCTAGGAATTTTCAAGTTAAAAAGTTGAAAGTCTTGACTTCTTGTCAACTTGGCTTCCAACTTTATTTGATTATGATTTAGATATTAAACTGACTAGTCTAGGTCCTTTGACACAATTAGGCTTCCTTCAATTTCCTTATTCTTACCTATTTCAGGATTGATTCATTGTTAATAGTTATCATTTTGAGAACAAGAGAAATCATTCTGAATATAGCCTACCTTTAGTCTGCAATCAATGTTTCCAAACCAACCTTCATCATATCAGTGAAGGTGTTTTGACGTTCTTCTGCAGTTGTATCTTCATCTGGATTAACCAAACTATCTGAAATAGTCATAATAGCTAAAGCATCAACATGGTGTTGAGCAGCAAGATAGTAAAGAGCCGCTGCTTCCATTTCCACCGCTTTTACTCCCCATTTACCAAGCTCGATGTTCTTTTCAAAGTAGTTTGAATAAAAGACATCCGAAGACAAAACGTTACCAACATGGGTTGTCATACCGAGTTCTCTGGCGATATGGTAGGCCTTATCTAGCAAATCAAAGCTAGCGATTTGTGGAAAATCGTACTGTGGCCAGTCATTACGGACGATGTTTGAGTTAGTTGCAGCTGCCTGCGCCAAAACCAATTCACGAACGTGGACATCTTCATTCAAAGAACCCGCAGTTCCAACACGGATCAATTTTTTCACACCGTAGTCAACAATCAACTCACGCGCATAAATCGAAATAGATGGCATTCCCATCCCAGTTCCCATGACAGATACACGGTGACCCTTGTAAGTACCAGTGTAGCCAAACATGTTACGCACTTCGTTAAAACAAACAGCATCTTCAAGAAAATTCTCCGCGATAAATTTCGCACGAAGAGGATCCCCAGGAAGAAGAATTTTATCAGCAATTTCACCCTGCTTAGCAGCAATATGGATAGACATAGTTTAAGATATAAAGGGCGACAGAGAACAAAGTAAAAATAGGAAACTGACGAAGCATCTCAGATGCTAGACAGTTTATCTTTTTTACACAGTTCTCCGCCCGTATTCAGTTCAATGAATACAGTTAACCCATCCTTTCTTTCTTAATTTTGATGATATTGAGAAGATTAGATCGGCTTCAATTAAAACCCGAACTCCCCTTCTCTTCTGAGTTTTTAGAAAAGTTTTCCGCTCGTGTTCAAATTAGAACACGCGCTCTACCTTTCTGTTTAATTTTGTTCTCTCTCAGAGAACTAGCTGAGTTCTGTTCAAGATCAGCTAGTGCTTTCTTATAAACTAGACAAACTAACTGTCATTGTACCATCAGATTACAAAACATCATCATCACTCACCTTAGAATTCAATGTTGTTCCCCAGTGAGTAATTTTTCGATGTGGTTGGGCGAGAAGAGGTCTGTTGTCATAGATTGTTTGCCATCTATTCCAAATAAGACCTGTTCTCTTTTCGATCTTAATTCGAAGATTGCGCATATTAGACTTAATTGGGAGATTGAGGATAAAGCCTGCGGTCTGATTACGCCCATTCCCTTCCCAAGAACGACTTCGGACAACTGATTGACCATTTTTATCTACTGTAACTTCTTCCCACGATATTGAATAACGTGCAATATAAGCACCACTATGTTGAATAGTTAGGGTCTTATCTTTTACAGGAGTGTAGTTTAAGAGTTGTACAGGCTTAGAAGCTTGAGTAGTTACATTATTTTTAGCTACAAATCGAAAAACTTCTACTTCTGCAAGGCTGAGAGCTTGATTTTTTTGACGCAATTGAATGCGAACACGGCGGCCTAGTTTACCATTCAACTGGAGATCTAAACTGCTTCCTTCTAAGCGAGAAACATATTGTCTAGCAACTTCTGTCCCTTTTTCATCATATAAAATCACATCAAAGTCTGACAGACGTTTAGAAAGTGCTCCATCCCCACGGTTATGAAGGCGAACAAGTCCTACCTGTTCTGTACGACCTAAATCAACTTCCCACCAAGGCTGGTTTTCAAATTTTGTATGAGTAATTGATTGCTGGCTATAACTACTATTGGTATTGCCATCCAAGGCACGACTAGCATCTCCTCCAAAATCAGTAGAACTTTGCTGAGCTTGTTTTTTCCAAGCGATATTCTCAGAACGATATACTTGGACTTCTGCAAGACTGAGAGCGTTATATCCATCTAACTCGATGCGTACAAAACGAGCTTTCTTATAATCAATTGAAATCTGAGCGGAACTATCTCGCAAGTATGCAATGTGCTTTCTTTCAATTTCTTTTCCAGAACTATCCAAAAGAATCACATTAAAATTAGTCAGTCTATCTTGAGCAGCATCTGTTCGATTGTAAATATTAATCTGGCGAATCGTTTCTTCCTTATCTAAATCGACTTGCCACCAAGGTTTTGATTGAAAATCTGTATGAGTGACAGAATTATGTCCGTAATTTCCATCTAATTTCCCATCAACTGCTCTTCTAGCATCTCCTCCAAAAGCTGTCGAACTTTGAGTTACTCGTTTCCCTAGAGCTATATTTTCAAGAGGTTCAGCGCTTGGTTGACTAGACGACAGAGGGACTTGTTGTTTCTTAAAGAAATAAACTTTGTCTAATTTTTGATCACGATATCCCTGTTTATCAAGCGTATCACGTTTTCCAATATTAAAATTCGGGATAGCATTCATTCTACTTTCAAAATAACCACGCGAACGGTGTTTGAAACTAGAGTTACCTGTAAAAGTTACAATATCATTATCATTACGAATCAATGATGTCACAACATTATCATTATCAACCACATAATGTTTTATTTTACCAGATAGAGCTAACTTACGACTTTCTAAACCTACATCCCAGAAGCCATTTTTAGCATTCCAAATAGTTCGAGAAGTAATTACTTTAGGAGCGCTAAATGTCGTAACTTTTTTCAAAACATTATTATAAAAAGTAGGATATTTCTGATAAGCTTCAACTGCTGCTATTTGAGCTAAGTAGCCTCCTAGTGAATGACCTGTCATATACAGATTTGTAATGCTGGAATCCTGCGCCAGTTCTTTTACAACATTACGGATATCATCCGCTTGTGCAGGTTTATTTCCTCCAAACAAAACAAAATCTGTACTTAAATCTTTCGCATCATTCAGTCTTGTTCCACGTATAGCCAACATATGCACCGTTCCATCTTTGAGATAAGGGAGATCGCTCTTGGTCTCAAATAAGAAAGCATCCAAGCCACTTGCTGTATGATAAGCCTTTTTCATCTTCCAAAATGGTGCCAGTTCATTATGCATCATTTTATATTCTTGACGATCAAGATAAAGACTTGGAAAAGGATTTTTATGATCTAGAATTTTGTCAATGTAATCATCATTACGATAAGCCAACTCCATAAAAAGGAGGGAATCACGATCTGTGACATACCATTGTTTCTTCTTATCATCTTCCCCGTCTTCTAGTCCATCTCCATCACTATCTGCTAGTAAAGGATGGCTATGGTATCCTAAGTAGTCTTTCCCATCTTTATTGTAAATATACAATTCATCCTTATTTTTTATTCCATCATGATCATCATCTCCATCAGGATCTAAAAATTTTCCACCGTATAAAGAATTATCGACAAGATCCTTCTCTACATGGAGTTCTCCTTTAGAAATTTTGACAAAGTCTGCCTCTGTTACTGGACGAGAATTTTTCGGCTCATCCTTTAGAATTTCCTCTTTCTTCAATTCCTCATGAGGTACAGCAGATTCTTTTTGATATAATTCTTCTCCTGCTTTTTCTTTCTGAGTTTTAACAACTTCTCTTGTTTCTATAGTTGATTGAGTAGCTGTATCTTTCTCCTCTGTAATAGATATTTCCTGTTTTTTATCAGTATTTTCTAGTTTTGTCGAACTATCCGTTGCATTTACTACTAGAGGAGTTTCGTTTTTCACAACTGGACTTCCTTCATTGGCAGAAATTCCTGTCGGTGCTAAAAAAGCAAAACCAACTGCAACAGATACAACTCCGATACTTAATTTTTTTATGCCAAAACGCATAATTCGTTGATCAATTCTCATTTATTCATAATATCTTTCTTTTATTTTTTTCACCCTCTTTACCAATAATACTCTCCAATCAGCTAATCTTCTTTAGCGTCACAGTTTCATTTTTATACTTGGTTAACAAGGATTTGATGAGGTTTGTAAAAGTATAGGAACCTCATTCATTTTTCATATCATATTCTATATGGAAGTTAATTGTTTCATTCATCTTCCAGCTTACAGAAATGCTTTCCTACTTATTTTTCTTTCTCATAGTTCAGCAAGAATCGCTTTAAGCAAGCCTTTGAAATCACCTTTAACACGTTCAGTCACTTCTACAACTTCTTCGTGGTTGAGTTCTTCTTGGAAACCAGCCGCAAAATTAGTGATACATGAAATACCAAGAACTTTCAAACCTGAGTGGGCTGCCACAATAACTTCAGGAACCGTAGACATACCGACTGCATCTGCTCCAAGTGTCTTATAGGCACGAATCTCTGCTGGTGTTTCATAAGTTGGACCAGTAACACCGATATAGACACCTTCATCAAGCTTGATACCAGTTTTTTTAGCAACTTCATGGGCAGTAGCACGATATTCTGGTGTGTAGGCCTTAGACATATCTGGGAAACGAGGACCAAAGTCATCCAAGTTTTCACCCATCAATGGGTTTTGACCTGTCATGTTGATATGGTCTGAGATAGCCATCAAAGTACCAGGCCCATATCCAATACCACCAGCAGCATTGGTTACAATAACACCTTCACATCCAAGAATTTTCATGACACGTACTGGGAAAGTCACGACTTCCAGAGGATTTCCTTCGTAGAAATGGAAACGTCCTTGAAGAGCTAAAACCTTGCGACCTGCAAGTTCCCCATATACTAATTTACCAGCGTGACCGACTACTGTCGAACGGCCCCAGTTTGGAATATCTGCATAGTCTACTACAACAGAATTTTCGATTTCTTCTGCCAGTTCTCCCAGACCTGATCCAAGGATTAGACCAAACTCAGGTGCTTGGATTCCCTTGTCTTTCAGGAAGGCAGCTGTTTCATTGATTTTATCTAAAAATGTCATTGTGTGTCTCCTTTATTATTTTTTAGCATTTGACCGATTTTGTCAAAGGTTTTAGCATTACGAATGGTGATTTGGCGGTAGAAAGGCATCTTGAGTAAGTATTTGTGATAGGCTGTTTCGTAGTATGATTCTTCGGAGTATTTCCCCCAGAAAATACCAAGTTTTCCAAAATGAAGAACTTCATTCTCCAGTTTTAAACTGTCTACTTTCTCGATGACTTGATCCACATCCAAGATCTCCGTGTAAAAGAGAACGTCTTTTCGTGCCAAGTCTTCGTTCCACCAAACTGGTAGATTCTCTACTTCTGCTTCATAGTCTTCTTGACTCAGTAAAGAAAAGCTCTGAATAAATGGATAATGGACTGCAAAGAATACCTCTAACTTTTCAACCAATCGGGCTTTGGCATCTGTCGAAGTAAAGAAGATATTACCACTGTTGATGTAGGTTTCAACTTTTTCCAGTCCCAACTCTGTCAATTCTTGACGAAGTTGCGCCATGACAACTTTATTTTTCCCACCGACATTAATGCCCCTTACCAGTAAAGCATAGCGTTTCATCTTATACCAATTTATCTAAGAAACTTTCCCCAATCATGGCAGTTTCAACACCAAAGTTATCCGCAACTGTCGCTGAGATATCTGCAAAATGTCCAACTGGAATGACACCATTTCCTTTAAAGGCAGGGCTATAGGCCAACAATGGAATATATTCACGAGTGTGGTCTGTTCCTGCATAGGTTGGGTCATTTCCATGGTCCGCAGTAATCAAGAGAAGGTCGTTCTCCCTCATGGCTGCGATAATTTCAGGCAAGCGTTCATCAAACTCATGCAAACAATCACGGTAACCGTGAGCATTACGACGGTGGCCGTAAAGGGCATCAAAGTCAACCAAGTTTGTGAAGGAGAATCCTTTTTCAAATTCAGCAAGGCCCATGGTCTTCAATAGTGTATCAATTCCATGGCTGTTTGACTTGTTGTGGCCCATGTCATGGTTGATACCAGCACCGTTAAAGATATCGTTGATTTTACCAACAGCATAAGTATCGATACCTGCTTCATTGAGTTTATCGAGAACGGTTGGAGCAAAGGGAGATACCGCCAAGTCACGACGGTTAGCTGTACGAGTGAAGTTACCTGGTTCACCTACATAAGGACGGGCAATGATACGACCTAGAAGGGCCGGACGCTCAAGTGTAATTGAACGAGCGTATTCACAGATACGGTACAATTCATCCAAAGGAATAATGTCTTCGTGGGCAGCAATTTGCAACACAGGGTCAGCTGAAGTATAGATAATCAACTCTCCAGTTTCCATTTGACGTGGTCCAAAATCATCGATAACAGCCGTTCCTGAGTAAGGTTTGTTGGCTTCACGAATGACCTTACGTCCTGAAAATTCTTCGATTTTTGTCAGGATTTCTTCTGGGAATCCGTTCCAGAAAGTATCGAAGGGCTCAGTAATGTTGAGTCCCATGATTTCCCAGTGTCCAGTCATAGTATCCTTACCAAGGGATACTTCTTCTAATTTGGTTGCATATCCTGTTGGATTGCTTTCTGCCGCTACAGTCTTAAGAGGAGTTTCACGAGGAATATTTCCTAGACCGATTTTAGCCATGTTTGGCACATTCAGACCAACTGTTTTTGAAATGTGTCCCAGTGTGTCAGAAGCTCCATCTGGAACCCCTGCATTGACAAAGTTGTTAGCATCTGGTGCAGCTCCGATTCCTACAGAATCCAATACCACCAAGTGAATACGATTAAATTTTGACATAGTGTATCTCCTTATTATTTTAGTTATCTTGCTTTTGTTGAAGTTAAAATCTGAACCCCGTCTCGTCCAGCAACGATGACCTTATCCACCATTTGGTTGAATAAACCGTGCTCTACAACACCAACGACATGGTCCAATTCTTGTCCGAAAGCAATTGGATCTTCAATGACATCCAAGGCAAGGTCAATGATAAAATTCTGCATATCGGTCACAAAACGTTGGCCGTCTTTTTCACGGAAACTTGGTTTGTAGCCAGCTCGCTCAAAACGACGAAAGACCTGTTCTGCGCCATACTGAACTACTTCTACTGGCAATTTAAAAGCACCTAGTTTGTCTACCAGCTTGCTTTCATCCACTACCCAAATATATTCTTTTGAGGGCGTTGCCACAACCTTCTCCATGAGAAGGGCACCACCACCGCCTTTAATTCCATTAAACTGACCATCCACTTCATCCGCCCCGTCGACTGTCACATCGACAAAGTCTACTTGGTCAATAGACTTGAGCGGGATATTAAGCCCTTCAGCCTGTTTACTGGTCACACTAGAAGTCGTTACAGCTGTAATTCGTAGGCCTTCTTCCTTGATACGACGACCGATTTCTTCGACAAAATAATAGGCAGTAGAACCTGTTCCCAGCCCGACAACCATACCATCATTGACAAACTCAGCAGCCTTGATACCTGCCATTTTCTTCAGATTTTCCACTCAATTACCTCCATTAGAAAGCTACTTCTATTATACCATGTAAAGGCTTTTATTTCATCTGGAAATTGAAAACGATAACCATTCTCGAAGAAATCTTTCTTGGGTTGATTTTTTATCATAAAGATGGTTAAATAATTAAATACAGAAAAGGAGAAATAAGATGAACCCATTAGATTTGTTTAATCAAGTAAAAGAACTAATCGAAACAAAAGATTTCGAAGCTGCAAAAACATTTGTTGCAGAAAATCAAGAACAACTTGGAGAATACTTCTCTCAAGCTCAACAGTTGATTTCTGGTTCTGAATGTCTAGATGGCCTCGTTAGCAAGATTAAAGGATTTTTCTAAAGATATAAGAAGCTTATATAGTGGATTGAATTTAAGCAAAAAATGAACTAAATTTTCCCACAGTAAAACGCATAGTATCAAGATTTTTGTAACTCTGATACTATGCGTTTTTATGATTAACTATGTTCGGTGATAAATTTATAGGCTTCTTGACCAGCGATAGCCCCATCTCCAACTGCTGTTGTTACTTGGCGAAGGTCTTTCAAGCGCACATCTCCAACTGCAAAAATACCGTCAACTGCAGTTTTCATGTGATTATCTGTCACAATCCAGCCTGCCTGATCTTGGATATTCAATTCTTTAACAAAATCGCTAACAGGATCCAAGCCAACATAGATAAAGACGCCACCAAAGACTTGCTCTGTCACTTGACCTGTTTTCACATTTTCAAATACGACAGATTCTACTCGGTTTTCACCCTTGATTTCCTTGACTACAGAATCCCAGATAAAGCTGATTTTCTCATTCGCAAAGGCGCGGTCTTGTAAAACCTTTTGGGCACGAAGTTGGTCACGACGGTGAACAATGGTAACAGTCTTAGCAAAACGAGTCAAGAAGAGGGCTTCTTCAACAGCTGAATCTCCACCACCAACTACCAACAAATCTTGGTCACGGAAGAAAGCACCATCACACACAGCACAGTAAGAAACACCACGACTGTTCAGTTCTTCTTCTCCAGGTACTCCCAAAGGACGGTGTTTAGAGCCAGTCGCTACGATAACTGTACGTGTTTCATACGTTTGGTCATCAGTCATCACTTTCTTAAAATCACCATGGTCTTCGACATTTTCAACATAGCCATAAATGTGCTCAACACCAAGATTTTCAAGCGGTTCAAACATCTTTTCAGCCAATTCTGGCCCACTAATATTAGCATATCCTGGGTAATTTTCGATATCAGAGGTATTATTCATCTGACCACCTGGCAGACCGCCTTCAATCAAGGCTACTTTCAGATTGCTTCGAGCAGCGTATAAGGCCGCAGTCATCCCTGCAGGTCCAGCACCGATAATAATAGTATCGTACATATAGATTCCTTCTTTCTTGTTGTAACTATCTTTATTCTAACTCTTTCTTGTCAATCAAGCAAGGATTATGCCTTGAAAACAAGAATTAAACTCATAACCGCAAATGATAATACTGGAACAACCAAGACTCCAATCATAATCATATCATAGAGATGGGCTTGGCGAGCCTTGGCTGTCTTATCCACTCCCGACATGGCTCTCAGTCCAATCCAAATCCCTAAAAAAATCAGGACGAGGATGGTGGTCAAGATCAAACTCTCGAAATATAAAGAAAATAGTTGCAGTAGCATGGTTTCTCTCATTTCTATCTTTTTTAAAGAGTAAACTCAGCTAGTCCAGCTAACTGAGTTTTTCTTTATCTATTATATCAAATATAAGTCCGTTTGTAACTAGCGAAGAATTCTTTTGTCCGCTCTTCTTTAGGATGGTGGATAATCTCATCCGGTGTTCCAGACTCGATGATTTTCCCCTTATCTAAGAAGAGAATCTTATCAGCCACTTGGGCTACAAAGGACATGTCATGACTGACCAAAATCATGGTTTGACCTGACTTAGCAGCATCTGCAATAGACTTCTCTACTTCACCGACCAATTCTGGGTCAAGAGCTGAAGTTGGTTCGTCTAAGAGCAAGACATCTGGTTTCATGGCAAGAGCACGCGCTAGGGCAACCCGTTGCTTTTGTCCACCTGATAAATGACGAGGGTAATGATTCTCACGGTCAGAAAGCCCAACCTTAGCCAACTCTTCCTTGGCAATCTTAGTCGCTTCTTGATCAGACAATTTCTTGACAACAACCAAGCCTTCTTTCACATTATCAAGTGCTGTGCGGCGTTCAAACAAATTAAACTGTTGGAAAACCATAGACAGCTTACGACGTAGGGCAAGGATTTCTTCTTGAGTGATTTTAGAAAAATCAACTGAAAAATCATCAATCTGAATAGAACCACTGTCAGGTGTTTCAAGATAATTGAGACTGCGAAGAAAGGTTGATTTTCCAGCTCCTGAAGAACCAATCAAGGCTACAACTTCCCCTTTTTGAATATCCAAGTCCAGATGATCCAAGACAGTCTGTCCTGAAAAGGATTTGCTTAAATTCGAAATCTTAATCATTAACGAAGGTCTCCTTTCACATCTGTTTGCACTGTATCAGGTGCAGAAATAGCCATTTTTCTCTCGATGAAACGACCAAGACTTTCAATACCGATATTGACTACCCAATAAACAAGGGCAACGGAGATAAAGCGTTCAAAGTAACGATAATCGGCACCACCCAAAATCTGAGCTTGGGCAAAGACTTCCACAACACCCGCACTGAAGGCTAGGGAAGTTCCCTTGGTCAATCCGATTAGGGAATTGATTAAGGTTGGAGTCGCCACAACTGCCGCATTTGGAATAATCACGCGACGATAAACTTGCGCTCGGGTCATACCCAGACTGCGTGCTGCCTCAATCTCACCAGGATTGACTGAGAGAATGGCTGCACGAATGGTTTCACTAGCATAAGCTGCCTCATTAAAGGCAAAGGCTACAATCGCAAAAACAGCCGCTGGAATCGCATTGATATTGAAACCAGTACCCCATTGCTGATTGAGAGCTTTCAAAGCCAAAGGGATTCCGTAGTAGGTCAACATGAGTTGCACCAAAATCGGTGTCCCTTTTAAGAAACTAACAAAGAAGGCCTGCAAGGGATATAAAATCTTGACACGATTGATCTTCACAATGGCAAAAAGAAGCGCCAAAACCAAGCCAAAAAGGGCACCACCAATTGTCAACATAATCGTTGTTGGAAGTTGTTGGACAATTCTTGGAATTCCATCAAAGACCGAACGCAAGCTAAAGAGCTTGCCATCCGGAATCAATTGCATCAAGTTTTGGTACCAATCTGATGCTAAAATCGTTGTAACATTCATAAAAACATCCTCTCCTGATAATGATTCATTCTACCATACTTCTGCCGTCAATGAAATTATTTGCTACGGTCAGATACAGACTTTGTCTACCTACTAGTTTATCATACTTTGAAACAGGGAGGTTATATATTTTATCTATCAAAGAGATAAGTAAAAACTATTTCAATCCCAATTCTTCATAAGGTTTTCGATAACCGATTTGCTTAACAGTTCCATTTTCTACTAAAATGGGCCGTTTTAACAACATACCATCACTTGCTAGCAACTGAGCTGCTTCTTGGTTTGACAGACTTCCTACCTTATCTTTTAGCCCTAATTCACGGTATTTGATTCCACTGGTGTTAAAAAATTGCTTCAACTCGAAACCTGAGGTCTCTAGCCAGTTTAAAATGACTTCTTGACTTGGTGTTTCTTCGACGATATGGACGGCTTTGTAGTCCACACCAAGTTGGTTTAATTCTTGTTTTGCTTTTTTACAAGTTGAACATTTTGGGTATTCGATAAATTCTAACATGTCTTTCACTTTCTATTATTTACATCTTTAAAATCTGCGTCTTCATGATCCAAGAGCCAAGCTTTCTTTTCCACTCCTGCAGCATAACCTGTCAGACGCTTGCCTGCTCCCAGCACACGGTGACAAGGTACTAGGATAGACCAAGGATTGCGTCCCACTGCTCCACCAATTGCTTGAGCAGAAGGCACTTGCAAATCTTGTGCTATTTGCCCATAGGTCACTGTCTGACCATAAGGAATTCCCTGTAAATAAGACCAAACTCGCTTTTCAAAATCCGTTCCGATTGGAGCCAAGGGCAAGTCGGATAAATCCTGAGACTTACCTTTAAAGTAAGCATCTAAGCAAGCAATAACTGGGTCTAAAATGGGATGACTAACAACTGCTTCTATCGTCTCATCTCCTAGTCCCCTCTCAAAATGCTTCTGCTCCTGCACCCAAATTCCATACAGATAATGGTCATCAGCTACAAGAGAAAGGGAGCCAATTGGTGAAGAGTAGAGCATTTTTGCGTACTTCTTTTGCATTATTTCTTCAATTTTTGATAGGCCAAACGTTCCCCATCAACTGGAACCTTACCAACCTGTTTAAAACCGAGTTTTTCAAAGATATGCTGCATGGCCTTGTTTATAACATGCGTATCTGAGCGAAAATCTAGATAGTCAAAACCTTCAATCAAGCCCTCTAGGAAAGTCTGAGCAATCCCCTGTCCCTGCACATCTGCAGCTACAGCAATACGGTGAAAGACTAGGTACTCTGACTCCCCAGCTTGCCAGTTGCCTTCATAAATGGCTTCATAGGTTGCCTCTGGACTCTTGGTCACAGCAGCATAGGCTAATAGTTCTCCCTCTTCCAAGGCTACGTAGGCTTGACCTGAGATAATATCCTCAATAATAATATCAGCATTTGGATAGCCATTTTGCCACTGGTCACTACCAGCATCTGCTAAACATTTTTTAGCATCCTCCATCACCTGCATAATGGCATCTACTTCATTTGGAAAAGCTAAACGAATTTCCATCTTTTCTCCTCTTTTCTGACTAGTTTCTCCCATCATAGCATAATTTAAGCCTTTTCACAAGCAGTTAAAACTTGACTTTTTGTTTTTGTTATTTTATAATCTAGTTATAAAAACTAGATAAAAAGGAGTCGGAAATGAAAACCACCTTTTCCTACCCAAAATGGGCAGAAATTCCAAACATTGACCTCTATCTGGACCAGGTTTTGCTCTATGTCAATCAGGTCTGCTCCCCTATCTCTCCTGATAAAGACAAGGGCCTGACAGCATCTATGGTCAACAATTATGTGAAACATGGTTACCTGACAAAGCCTGACAAGAAAAAATACCAACGCCAACAGATTGCCCGTTTGATTGCTATTACAACCCTCAAATCTGTCTTTTCAATTCAAGAAATTGCTCAGACACTGAATACTCTTCAAAGTCAAGCAAGTTCAGACCAACTCTACGATGCTTTTGTAGACTACATGAACCAAGGAATTGACCCAGCTAACCTCATTATCCAAACCAGCTGCCAAACCGTTAAACTCTATCATCAAACTCTATCCTTAATCCATCGTACTCAAGAGGAGGAAATCTAATGAACACTAGTCTTAAATTCAGCAAACAACTCAGTTTTGGAGAGGAGATTGCTAATAGTGTGACCCATGCCGTAGGTGCAGTCATCATGCTCATATTACTCCCCATTTCATCCACCTATAGTTATGAGGCACACGGATTTTTATCCTCTATCGGCGTTTCCATTTTTGTTATTAGTCTCTTTCTCATGTTTTTATCATCCACCATTTACCACTCTATGGCCTATGGTTCAACCCACAAATATGTCTTGAGAATCATTGATCATTCTATGATTTATGTTGCTATTGCAGGCTCATACACGCCCGTCGTCTTGACCTTAATGAATAACTGGTTTGGCCATCTGATTATTGCTATCCAATGGGGCACGACCATCTTTGGTATTCTCTATAAAATCTTTGCTAAAAAGGTCAATGAGAAATTTAGCCTTGGTCTTTACCTGATTATGGGCTGGTTGGTTCTGGCTATCATTCCTGCTATTATCAGTCAAACGACACCAATTTTCTGGAGTCTCATGGTAACTGGCGGACTCTGTTATACAGTTGGAGCTGGATTTTATGCCAAGAAAAAACCTTATTTCCACATGATTTGGCATCTTTTTATCCTAGCCGCATCTGCCCTCCAATACATCGCCATTGTTTATTACATGTAAAAATAGGTTAGGACAAAAAATCCTAACCTATTTTTATTATCTATGATGTTTTATACCCAATCAAAAATGTACTCTAGTCCATTTTATAGTACCTACTAGCGTGCCGTCAATTATGGAATACTGCTTCCCTACTAGTATGTAAATTAGAATAGTTATACTATTCAAACTACGTCAGCGTCGCCTTCCCGTACTCAAGCACAGCTTGCGGCTAGCTTCCTAGTTTGCTTTTCGATTTTCATTGAGTATTAAATCATAATCATCCGTTAATGAACCGTACCTAACGAATCAAGACAGACAAATGGTCAGATAACAAAAAAACGTTTTCCAACGTTTTTTTGACTGTGATTTCTTTAAATGCATTTTTGCCTAAGGTAAATTATTCCCTGCTGCAAGATAAATTTCATACCATTCTTTTCTTGTTAAGCTAAAGTTTGCCGCTTGGCTAACTTCTCTCAAGTGCTTAGGATTTGTTGTACCTACGACTGCCTGCATTTTGGCTGGGTAGCGTAACACCCAAGCGATAGCAATAGCTGATGGGCTCACACTGTATTTTAATGCTAATCGATTTAGGACTTGGTTTAGTTGTTGGAACTTCTCATTGCCGACAAAATTCCCTTTGAAATATCCGAACTGCAAGACTGACCAGGCCTGAATAACCATATCGTTTAATTTGCAGTATTCAAAGACGCTACCATCACGCACAGCTGCCTTGTCACCTTCCATATTGACATGGAAACCTGCTTCAAAACCAGGTGTGAAAGCTGCGCTTAATTGTAATTGATTGATAGATAGAGATTGTTTTACTTCTTTCTTCAGCAATTCCATCATCATGGGATTTTGGTTGGACACACCAAAGTCTCGAACTTTACCTGATTTGTGTAGAATTTCAAAGGCTTGAGCCACTTGATCAGCTTCCATCAAAGCATCTGGTCGATGGAGAAGCAAGCTATCTAAATAATCAACCTGCAATCTTTCTAAAATCCCATCAACTGATTGTAATATATACTCTTTTGAAAAATCAAAATAGGTAAATTCTTCTATGCGAATGCCACATTTGGACTGAATCCACATCTTTTCTCTTAAATCTGGACGATTTTTTAGGACAAGACCTAACAGTTCTTCACAACGACCACGACCATATATATCAGCCAAGTCAAAAGCATTGATTCCAACAGAAAGTGCTGTTTCTACAAGCTCTTCAACTTCTTTTACAGACTTATCTTTTATTCTCATCATTCCGAGAACAATTTCTGATAATTCTTTGTCATCTTGACCAAGAGTTATGTATCTCATCAAATTTTTCTCCTTAAATTTCTAACATTCTTCTCTTCATTATAACAAAAAACCGCTTTGTAACGGCTTTTTGACTATATTTCACTCCATTTTATCTTCTTAAACCCACGGAATAAGACAAAGATTCCAATAAAGAGAACTGCTAAAGGAATAATCTTTGTGAGGAAAACATTTGAAATGCCCATCCACGCATAATAACGGAGAAGAGAGCCTACAATAAGATGGGCAACAATCATACTGACAAAGGGACGAAAGACCGCTTCTTTCCAATTCCAAATACTGATGACTAGGGAAATCGTAAAGACAGACAAACTATCCCAGGGAGCAGGAAGATAAAATGCTCCTTCTTGTACAAAACTTCCTATTCCTACATATCCCAGAACAACTAGCAGAACAAGAATTCCAACGACAATATAAGTGCCAATTTTCATCTTAGGAGAATCTTGGACTAAGCCCCAACGTAAAATTGTGGCCACAAGAGCAAATCCAATCAGAAAAAAAAGAAGTTGCCCTAAAAAAGTAAGCAAATTGACTGTTAAGAGAGGACCTTTAGAAAAATCACCCAGTAGATGATAGTAACGTAATATCGCTAGGACAAAAATTGGTGTCAAAAGGGACTCCTTGATAGAACTGCGAGGCGCTTCCTTGAGCATCTCTTTCATTAATTTTTTAGGATTCTTACCTAGATAATCCTCTGCACTCATGCCATCTCGTTCTGCTTCTGAGAAATCTAACATCATCAAATAAACCTGCTCTCTAAGATAGTCCTCATCATAGAGAAATCCAGCAAGATTAAAACTGTCCCAGAGCTCCTCAAAATATTGCCGATTCTCCTCAGAGAATTCATGTAACAAAGCGCTTATTTCTTCGTAATACTTCATTTTCTTCATGGTTTAACCCCCATTCTTAATTCCTTCTACTTTTTGACTCAAATCGTTCCATTGCTGCCAGAAGTCCGAGACACGCTCTTCTCCTTCTTTGGTTAACGAAAAATACTTCCGATCTGGACCATCTGGCGACGGGCGCATGTCGCCTCTTATCCATTGATTTTTTTCTAACTTTTGCAGCAAAGGATAAATAGTTCCTGGAACGATAGTGTCAAAGCCAGTCTCTCGTAAAGTCTGTATCAACTCATAGCCATATCGCTCTTTTTGACCTATCATAACCAAGACACAACCTTCAAGAACACCTTTTAATAATTGAGTTTCTTTCATCCCTTCTCCCTTCTAATCTATTTTGTAATACCTACTAGTAGCTTCATCTATAATATACCACTTTCACACTAGTTTGTAAAGCATAATAGTCAAAATAAAAAAAACAGAACTAGCATAAACTAGTCCTGTCTATTGTTACCCAATCACACTTCCGTTTGGTACAGCTGGATCAACTGTGAGAAGGGTTAATTGTCCATCATGTTCAGCTGAGAGAATCATCCCTTGGCTGACATATTTCTTCATCATCTTACGTGGTTTGAGGTTGGCAACAATTTGAACTTTCTTGCCGACCAATTCTTGTTCATTTGGATAGTATTTTGCAATCCCTGAGAGGATTTGACGATCTTCTCCATCACCAGCATCCAAGCGGAATTGAAGCAACTTGTCAGAACCTTCTACTTTAGACACTTCTTTGACTTCTGCGACACGGATTTCGACCTTGTCAAAGTCTTCAAACTTGATTTCATCCTTGTTTAGTTTGAGTTCAACTTCATCTGGATTCCATTCTTTTTCGACAGCTGGCTTGTTAACTTCCATTTGTTCCTTGATATAGGCGATTTCTTCTTCCATATCCAAACGTGGGAAGATTGGTGTTCCTTTGGCAACGACAGTGACACCTGCAGGAAAGTAAGCCAAGCTCAAGTTTTCAAGACTAGAAGCTTCATCCAAGCCAAGTTGATTCAAGACTGCACGACTGGTTTCCATCATAAACGGTTCAATCAAGTGAGCAACGACACGAAGGCTAGCTGCCAAGTGACTCATGACACTTGCCAATTGGTCACGAAGTGCTTCATCCTTAGCCAAGACCCATGGAGCTGTCTCATCGATGTATTTATTAGTACGAGAGATAAGGGTCCAGACTGCTTCTAAAGCACGTGGGTAGTCAACTGCTTCCATGTGTGTATGGTAGTCAGCGATTGATTGTTCTGCTACTTGAGCAAGCGCATTGTCAAACTCTGTTACACCCTCTACATAGGCTGGAATTTGTCCATCAAAATACTTGTTAATCATAGAAACCGTACGGTTGAGGAGGTTTCCAAGGTCATTGGCCAATTCGTAGTTGATACGGCCAACATAGTCTTCTGGAGTGAAGGTTCCGTCTGAACCAACAGGAAGGCTACGCATGAGGTAGTAGCGAAGCGGATCTAGACCATAGCGTTCTACCAACATTTCAGGGTAAACGACATTTCCTTTAGACTTGGACATCTTGCCGTCTTTCATGACAAACCAACCGTGGGCAATCAAGCGGTCAGGCAATTTAACATCCAACATCATGAGAAGGATTGGCCAGTAGATTGAGTGGAAACGAAGGATGTCTTTTCCTACCATATGGAAGACTGTTCCATTCCAGAATTTGTCAAAGCTACCATGTTCATCTTGACCGTAGCCAAGAGCTGTCGCATAGTTAAGAAGGGCATCGATCCATACATAGACAACGTGTTTTGGATTTGACGGGACAGGTACACCCCAGGTAAAGGTTGTACGAGAAACTGCCAAATCCTCTAAACCTGGCTCGATAAAGTTGCGAAGCATTTCATTCAGACGACCATCAGGGGTGATAAATTCAGGATGGGACTTGAAAAATTCCACCAAACGATCTTGGTATTTGCTGAGACGAAGGAAGTATGATTCTTCAGAAACCCATTCTACTTCGTGACCTGATGGAGCAATACCCCCAGTTACATTTCCAGCTTCGTCACGGAAAACTTCCGCAAGCTGGCTTTCTGTAAAGAATTCCTCATCTGAGACTGAGTACCAACCAGAATATTCACCCAAATAGATGTCATCTTGAGCAAGTAAGCGTTCAAAGACTTGTGCGACAACTTTTTCATGGTAGTCATCAGTTGTACGGATGAATTTATCGTATGAGATATCGAGTAATTGCCAGAGTTCTTTAACACCAACTGCCATTCCGTCAACATAGGCTTGAGGGGTGATTCCAGCTTCTTCAGCTTTTTGCTGGATTTTCTGACCATGCTCATCAAGACCTGTCAGATAAAAGACATCGTAGCCCATCAAGCGTTTGTAACGTGCTAGGACATCACAGGCGATGGTTGTGTAGGCAGATCCGATATGAAGTTTACCAGATGGATAGTAAATCGGCGTTGTAATATAAAAATTCTTTTCAGACATAATTTTTCCTTTCCAGGCAAATGAAACCTGTTTTTCTAACACTTCATTATATCACATTTTTAAGGATTTTCGATAGAGAAATCCATACAAAAACAAGATAGACAAGTGTCCATCTTGTTGATCTTATTCATATCGAAGGGCTTCAATTGGATCAAGTTTAGATGCCTTGTTGGCTGGCAAGACTCCAAAAATCATACCAACACTAGCCGAAACTGCAAGACTAAATAGGGCAACTGGAATTGATACTCCTACTTCTATACCAGCTATCAATCCTTGCAAGAGTAGACCAGCTATAGCGGTTAGGCCTGTCGCAATGGTTAAACCAATAACTCCGCCAAGCAAGGTCAAAATCATGGATTCAATCAAAAACTGGATTAAAATATTGGCACGAGTTGCACCCAAGGCCTTACGGAGACCAATCTCACGAGTACGCTCCGTCACCGAAACCAGCATGATGTTCATAACACCAGTCCCTCCAACAAAAAGGGAAATTCCTGCAATGGCACTAATAATCGTAGTTATAAATCCAAAAAGTTGTTGTACTTCTTGGAAGGCTGCAGTCGCATCTGACACCTGATACTCCCCTTGCTGAAGACCAGCAATCTCGGTTAATTTTCTAGCTAATTCTGGTCCCACTGTTGGTGTCAAACTGGTATCATTGACACGGAAGACAATATCAGAAATTTCATCCATATTGAAGTTATTGGCAAGAGAAATATTAGTCGTAATCGGAAGTCCACCAATACCAAAAGTCTTGGCAGTCTTGGCCTCATCGCTAGTATAGACACCAATGACACGATAACTAAAGCCACCGACATCTATAATCTGGTTAACAGCTTCTTGAGCTGACCCAAACAGACTATTAGCAAGTTCTTGGTCGAGCAAAATGACACTGGCTACATCTTTATAATCCTGAGCTATAAGACTTCGGCCTGCAACAATTTCATTTTCAACCGCCCTCATGTAGGTAATATTCCCACCCGTCAAGCTAGCGCGCTCCACTTTTTTATCTTTATAGGATAGAGTGGTATTCGTTGAGTTGGTTACATAGTAACTATCCACACCCTTAAGTTTTGCTGCCTCCTTGACCCAAGCTTCTTGCGGTTTTGGTGGTTCAACAGGAACTTCCTCTTCTTTCCCAGAAACTGTCAAAGCTGATTGTTTTTGGGTAAAAGAACCGTCTTTACTTTTAATAGGCGAGAAAAAGACATGGATATTCTTCTGTGACTTGGTCATGTTTTTATTGACCTGACGAGACATGGAGTCTCCCAAAGCCATTATGACGACAACGGATGATACGCCGATAATGATACCAATCATGGTTAAGAAAGAACGCATCTTGTGGGCCATGATGGATGAAAAGGCAAATTTCAGATTCTGCATCTTAGTTTTCCTCCTTTTCTACGAGACCACTATCAGATGAAATGACGCCATCACGAATGACAATCTGACGCTTAGCGTAAGCAGCGATTTCAGGCTCATGCGTTACCATGATAATAGTTTTTCCTTCATTATTCAGTTCAACTAATAATTGCATGATTTGGTTACCTGTTTTGGTATCCAAGGCTCCTGTCGGTTCGTCCGCTAGGATAATAGAAGGATTGTTTACCAATGCACGCGCGATAGCTACACGTTGCTTTTGACCTCCAGATAATTCCGAAGGCAAATGATGACTACGCTCAGTCAATTCAACCTTTTCTAAATACTCCTCAGCCAACTTACGACGTTTTGAAGACGAAACTCCTGCGTAAATCAAGGGCAATTCTACATTTTGCAAAGCATTGAGTTTGGATAGAAGAAAGAACTGCTGAAAGACAAATCCGATTTGTTGGTTACGGACCTTGGCTAGTTGTTTTTCACCAAGTCCAGCCACTTCTTGGCCTTCAAGATAATACTCTCCACTGGTTGGTGTATCCAACATGCCAATGGTATTCATTAGAGTAGACTTACCAGAACCCGATGGTCCCATGATGGCAACAAACTCACCCTCATTCACTTCTAGGTTGATATTTTTGAGAACCTGCAGTTCTTGGTCACCATTCCGGTAACTTCTGCAGATATTTTTTAAACTAATTAGTTTCTTCATCAGCCTTCACCTCTTTTCCTTCCTCTAGAGAAGACGTTGGGTTACTGATGACCTTGACTCCATTTGTCAGACCTGAAGTGATTTCTTGGTTGTCTGCATCAGCATTTCCCAAACCAACTTCCACTTTCTTGGCCTTTTTCTGCTCGTCAAGTACCCAGACATAGTTCTTATCATTTTCAGTCACAACACTTGTTAAAGGAACCAGAATAGCTTTGGTCTTGTTCTTGACCTCAACACTTACTGAGAATCCTTGTTTCAAGTCACCGATTTCACTTGTAACATCAATGGTATATGGATATTTAGAACCAGAATTACCAGCAGCTGCGGCAGCTGTACTTGCTGCTTCACCATTGTTTTTAGGGTAGTCAGAAATATAGCTAAGCTTACCAATCCAGCTCTTATCTTGATAAACTTTAGAAGTAAAGGTTACTTCTTGACCTACAGATAAGTTGGCAAGGTTGTATTCAGATAGTTCACCCTTAACTTGCAAGTTTTCATTGCTAACGACATGAACTACCACCTGGCTAGCTCCAGTTGGAGATTTTGAAACATTGCGGTTGACTTCGACTACAGTTCCTTCTAGAGTGCTGAGAACCGTCATTGCATCCAACTGACTTTGAGCCTTACTTAATTGTGCTGCTGCATCTGCACGAGCATCACGAGCATCACCTAATTGTGCATCAATAGATGATACTGAATTTCCTGAGACTGGAGCTGGAGTTTGGGCTGCAGCTCCTTCGCCTCCTGCTGGTACTGGTAACTGGGGAGCTGAAGCAGCTTCATTTCGTGCTTGATTGAGTTCATTGATATGACGGTCTGCCTTAGCGACTGCTCGGCTCGCTGAATCATAGGCTGCCTGGGCTTCTGAACTACTGTACTTGACTAAAGCCTGTCCTTCGCTGACCTTATCACCCACAGAAACAAGGATTTCATCTAAATCTCCCTTACTAGCATCAAAATAAACATATTGTTCATTTTTTGCTGTTACTGTCCCCGACAATAAAACAGAGGATGCCACGCTTCCTTCCTTGGCAACAACAAGATGAGTAGGTTCATCTTTTACAGCGGTTTGAGATGGTTGTCGAAAGAGTAAAATCCCTCCAGCACCCAATACAACTACACTTGCAGCACCGATTGCTGCATACAATTGCCACTTTTTAGCTTTACTATTCTTTTTCATAATGAAACTCCTTTTTGATTTAAAGTCCTTAACAATATTATACAAAAATTACCAAATATAAACAATAACCGTTTAGAACGAAATAATGACATTTCAGGATTCAATTATTGTTCGGAATTCATTTTACAATCATTGTACTAGTTATATAATACACTTTATTTTTCTTTTTTGCAAGCCTTTTCTTTAATTTTTTTGAACGTAGCAGATTTTTGCAATCACATCAAAAAAAAGATAGAATATGACTATCAAAAAATGACACTCTACTATTTAAAAGAGTACAAAGGAGTTTTCAATGAGAGAATACGATATCATTGCTATCGGTGGAGGTAGTGGAGGAATTGCTACCATGAACCGTGCTGGTGAGCACGGAGCCAAAGCGGCCGTTATTGAGGAAAAGAAACTAGGTGGAACCTGTGTCAACGTCGGTTGTGTTCCTAAAAAAATCATGTGGTACGGGGCGCAAATCGCTGAGACTTTCCATCAATTTGGAGTAGACTACGGCTTTAAGACTACTGATCTTAACTTTGACTTTGCAACCCTACGCCGTAATCGTGAAGCCTACATTGATCGCGCTCGTTCTTCTTATGATGGCAGTTTTAAACGCAACGGCGTAGACCTGATTGAAGGTCATGCGGAATTTGTAGATTCTCATACTGTCAGCGTAAATGGTGAACTGATTCGTGCCAAACATATCGTGATTGCTACTGGTGCCCATCCAAGTATTCCTAATATTCCTGGTGCAGAACTAGGCGGCTCTTCTGATGATGTATTTGCCTGGGAAGAATTGCCAGAATCAGTTGCTATTCTAGGCGCTGGTTATATCGCCGTCGAATTGGCTGGCGTACTCCACACCTTTGGTGTCAAGACAGATCTCTTTGTTCGCCGCGATCGTCCTTTACGTGGTTTTGATTCTTATATCGTTGAAGGTTTGGTCAAGGAAATGGAAAGAACAAACTTGCCACTTCATACTCACAAAGTCCCTGTCAAGTTAGAAAAAACTACTGACGGCATTACCATTCATTTCGAAGATGGTACTAGTCACACAGCTAGCCAAGTTATCTGGGCTACTGGTCGCCGTCCAAACGTTAAGGGCTTGCAACTTGAAAAAGCTGGAGTAACTCTGAACGAACGTGGCTTTATCCAAGTGGATGAATACCAAAATACTGTTGTTGAGGGAATCTACGCTCTAGGTGATGTAACGGGCGAGAAAGAACTGACTCCAGTAGCTATCAAGGCTGGACGTACCCTATCTGAACGTCTCTTTAACGGAAAAACTACTGCAAAAATGGATTACTCAACTATTCCAACTGTTGTCTTTTCACACCCTGCTATCGGAACTGTTGGTTTGACAGAAGAGCAAGCTATTAAAGAATACGGTCAAGACCAAATCAAAGTTTATAAATCAAGCTTTGCATCTATGTACTCTGCTTGCACTCGCAACCGTCAAGAAACACGTTTCAAATTGATCACAGCTGGTTCAGAAGAAAAAGTTGTCGGACTTCATGGAATTGGCTATGGTGTTGATGAAATGATTCAAGGATTTGCTGTTGCTATCAAGATGGGAGCAACTAAGGCAGACTTTGACGCAACTGTAGCGATTCACCCAACTGCATCTGAAGAATTTGTAACTATGCGTTAATCGAAATAAAAGAAGCTGATACAAATGTGTCTGCTTCTTTTTTAATGTCTTCGAATCTACAAAACAATTATCCAACTTACCCAGTCAGCAAATCGGCCGTTACAGCTTTTGTTACCTTGTTTTTAAAAATCGGTTGACAATGATTCCTCTACGAGTATAATAGTTACTATACATCAGAAAAGAGGTTAACTATTTTGAAAAAAGCTCACGTTTATGCTATCCCTGCTATTGGGGCTGCTCTCATTGCTGTTTTGGCACAAATCAGTCTTCCAATTGGACCTGTGCCCTTCACTCTGCAGAACTTTGCAATCGGCTTGATTGCTACTGTCTTTAGACCGAGAGAGGCTGTACTTTCTGTTGGACTATATCTTCTTCTAGGTGCTATCGGTCTTCCTGTTTTTGCAGGAGGTGGAGCTGGATTACAGGCGTTGGTTGGTCCTACTGCAGGCTATCTTTGGTTTTATCTCGTTTACTCTGGACTTACTTCTTCTCTAACCAACAGCAAGAGTGGTGTTGTCAAGATTTTTCTTGCAAACCTCTTGGGTGATACCCTTGTCTTTGTCGGCGGGATTCTCAGCTTGCATTTCCTAGCTGGAATGCCATTTGAAAAAGCGCTTGCTGTGGGGGTATTTCCCTTTATCATCCCAGATTTTGGTAAAATTATTGCTATTAGTATTATTAGCCGTCCACTACTTCAACGCCTTAAAAATCAGGCTTACTTTACTAACTAAAAAAGGATATCGAGTTGTAATGACTCAGTATCCTTTTCCTTTATTTTGAAAACTTATACTCAATGAAAATCAAAGAGCCAACTAGGAAACTAGCCACAGGTTGCTCAAAGCACTGCTTTGAGGTTGTAAATAAAGATTGACGAAGTCAGCTCAAAACACTGTTTTGAGGTTGTGGATAGAACTGACGAAGTCAGTAACCATACACGTACGGCAAGGCGAAGCTGACTCGGTTTGAAGAGATTTTCGAAGAGTATTAGTTTCCTTTAAAAGCATCCACCATGGTTTGAAATTCTTCATTAGAGAGAGTAATTCCTTTGCCCATTTTAGTATGATCTGGGCTCCAAGCACGAATATCAAACTTTGCAGGGGCACCATTAAAGCTCACACGGTTGATTTCCTTAGTCCAACCTTTTTCGTTTTCAGAAAGAGTCAACAAATGCTCTTCAATTTCAAATGTAAATTCTGCCATTTTCTTCTCCTTTTTTAGCTTTCATTTGATTATTCGTAAAATCTTGTAGATTTTAGGAAAATTTTATATAATATTGATATAAAAGAAGGGAGGCCAATATGAGACATAAATTCCAGCAAGCTCTAGATAAAATACATGACTTTTTAAATGGACATGACCAACCAGACCATACTGAAACCAACTCCCTTACAGCCACTATTGAAGAGGCTATCCAGAAACAAACCGCAGTTCACCTTATCTTGTCTGAGGCAAGCTTTACAGGTGACATCATCAAATACGATCAACAACGTCAGCAAATTATCGTGAAAAATTTTGCCAAAAATGTGACTCGTATTATCCGCATAAGCGATATTCAACGCCTGCGATTTGTCCCTTCAACCGTCCAAACAGCTCAAAAAAATAGATTTAAGAAAGAGTGAGATGTAGTTGCTTCATCCCACTCTTTTTCTTAGCGAATTTGTTCAAAATGTAAATGAACAGCGATATGGTCTCCATAACCACTTCTTTCCAAGTCACGTTGTAGACGATAGGAAATGTAGTGTTCAGCAATGGTAATGTAACCTGCACCCAATAAACGATGCTCAACCAAAGACTGAATCATGCTGATGGTAGCACGTTCCACCTTGGCTTCTTCCAAATCCAAAACCACTTTCTTAGTGACTTGTGCAAGGTTTTGACGCAAATCATCTGTTAATACATAGACAGTCTGAGCTGCCTTTAAGATGGCTTGGTAAATCTTATCTGGATTAAATTCAGCAATTTCTCCATCACGTTTGATTACTTGCATAGGTTTCTCCTTTATTCTTTGTTTTCTTTAATTTCTGCCAGCATTTTTTCTTCTTCTGCTGTCAGTTGATAATGTTCAAGCAAATCCGGTCTGCGCTCGTAGGTTTTCTTCAAACTCTCATACAGGCGCCACTGACGAATCTTCTCATGGTGTCCACTCATCAGTACATCTGGCACAACCATACCTCGATAATTATAGGGACGTGTGTACTGAGGGTATTCAAGAAGGCCTGAAGAAAAACTATCATCTTGGTGACTAGACTCTTTGCCAATCACTTCTGGAATCAGGCGTACCGTAGCATCAATCATGGTCATAGCTGCCAATTCTCCACCAGTGAGGACATAGTCGCCTAGGGAAATCTCATCCGTTACTAAGGTCTTAATGCGCTCATCATAACCCTCGTAGTGCCCACAGATAAAGATCAGCTCTTCCTCTTGAGCCAAATCTTCAGCATAAGCCTGATCAAACTGTTTTCCAGCAGGATCGAGGAGAATGACGCGCGGATTTTTCTTTTCAATAGCATCAAAGGCATCGAAAATAGGTTGAGCTCGGAGCAGCATCCCCTGGCCACCTCCGTAAGGCTCATCATCGACATGGCGGGCCTTTTCAGCGTTTTCTCGAAAATTATGATACTGGATATCCAAGAGCCCTTTTTCTCGAGCCTTTCCAACGATTGAATGCTCCAGTGGAGAGAACATCTCTGGAAAGAGGGTTAAAATATCAATTTTCATCGTCTAACCCTTCTAAGATTTCCACATCAACTCGTTTATTTGGAATATCAACATTGAGAACCACTGGTGGGATATAAGGTAAAAGCAAATCACGCTTGCCTTTTCGCTTGACCACCCAGACATCATTAGCACCTGGTTGCAGGATTTCCTTGATGGTTCCAATCAAGTTATCTCCCTCATAGACTTCCAAACCAATAATCTCGTGATAGTAGAATTCACCATCGTCTAGGTCATTCAAATCCTCCTCAGCGACCTTGAGACTGTATCCCTTGTACTTTTCGATAGCATTGATATGGTACATATCTTTGAATTTAATAATGTCAAAGTTCTTCTGTTTACGGTGGCTAGCGATGGTCACTGTTTGGACAAACTGATCTTTTTCATCAAACAAGGCCAGCTCAGCACCTTTTTTAAACCGTTCTTCTGCAAAATCTGTCACAGACAAGACTCGCATCTCACCCTGCAACCCCTGCGTATTGACGATTTTCCCAACATTAAAGTAGTTCATCTTGTCTCCTGTAGTCTATTTCTTTCCATCTTATTCTGACAATTCTCGAATAATAGTCGCAATTTTTTCTGATTCTGACCATTGTAAATAATGGTGATTCCCTCCTAAAATGAGTTTAGTATTGGAAGTCCAATATTCTGATTCTATGTACTCTTTTTCTCTATAAGCCTGACAAAAAATAAATACAGGGATATAAGATTCTATAGATACATTCTCAAAATCTTCCTCAGTAATCTCTCCAGATATCTGAAATTCTGGATCTTGATTTTCCAACTCTAAGCCTTTTTCTTGCATTAATTCCCAGATTTCTTTATTAGTTTCAGGGCTAAATGTGACTTGAGTTAAGTTCTTAAAATAAAGTTCAGGACCACACTCCTCAATCAGCCTCATCTGCTCTTCCATTTCTGGATAAGGATTTTCTGAAAAATCAGCAAACATGACGTTTTTAGTTGTCGGTTCAATTGCTAGTAAAGCCTGACACTTAATTGGTTTCTTGAGTAATTTGCAAGCTAAAATTCCACTCAAACTATGTACACAAAGTATATATTCAGAAATCCCTAATTCTTCAAGTACTTCATAAACCGCATCTGCAAGATTATCTAGATTTTTTCCAGCTTGGTCATGAATCGGACTCCTACCTGTGTTCGGAAAATCAATAGTCAAATAACCAATTGTAGGAGGAAGTTTTTCAAGTATAAGTGAAAAATTTTCATAACTTGGTAGCAAACCTGCGCCACTTAAACAAACTAGCATTTTCTTTTGCTTTTGATAAGTAACAGAGAGACTACCAATTTCTGTAGATACTTCAATCCTCTTCATAAAGAAATCCACTCATTCTATATAATGAATTATTAAAAATCCTTATCCTTTATTTTATCACGTTCCAAGGATTTTCTCAAGTTGGATAAGTCTCATCTTACAGAGCTACTACTTCTTCAAAAAATTCACCAATAAGCTGATTAAACTCTTCAGGATGGTCATTCATAGGCTGGTGTTTGCTATCTGCAATTGTTACTTGACGCGCATTTGGATTTAAGGCAATGATCCCATCGTAGATCATTTTTAGGTGTTTGGGAAAATCATTTTCTCCTCTTACTAATAGCATAGGAGGATTTCCTTGATAACCTTCTATCTCATGGACAGCTAAGAAACCTGTGATTCCAAGGTTCAAAAAAACATCTCTCCCAGTTTCTATAATGGCCGTCTTGACTAATTCTCTTGTGATAGGATTATCTGTACACATTTTTGAGTTCTTATCTGCAATCATCTTCCAAGGAACCGTTTTATACATAAGAGAACTATATTTTATGCGATTTCTCTCTTTATCTGATAGGTAACGATGCTGCCCCCAACTATCTACCATGACCAAGGCTAGAACTCTTTCTGGATGACGATAGGTGTACTCTTGAAGAGGATTTCCTCCCCAAGAATGACCAACCAATATCACCTTATCCAACTGGAAATAGGACAAAATAGCATCTACATCTTGAACAGCACCTTCTAAGTCAGGTAGACCAACTTTCATAGGTGATTCACCCTGTCCTCTAACATTGACAAAGTAGAGGTCAAATCCTTCAAAGGCATCATACTGGTGAGCCCACATCTGACTACGACCACAAGCTCCATGATAAAAAATAATGTGTCCCTTACTTGAGCTTCCAGGACGATGATAAACAGCCAAATCACAATCTACGACAGGTACAATGTGGCGCTCTAACATCTCGTGTTTTCTTTCATAAAAAGCAATAGCTTCAGCTATATCATTTTGCTTCATTATTACACTCTCTCCTCTTTATCCTAGTGTCATTCTTTTTATCTATTTTATCATGCTATATTAAAATCATCATTTTCTAAACTTAAGTTCATTAAAAATTTTGAATTTTCTGCACAACCTTGATTAAGAAAAAGACTGCTAAGCAATCTTTACTTTTTTCTCATCAGATTCATGCCTAAAATTCCAGCAATAATCAAAGTTGCTCCGATCACATGGTAGCTATAAATTGGTTCGTGGAGGATAAGGGCTCCGGCTAGAATGGTCAAAACTGTTCCAAGATTACCAAATACACTGACGGTTGATGCTCCAAGTCGAACAATAGCATAGATAGAGAGACTACCAGTAACGATAGAGGCTAGAATTCCCAAATAGAGAATTGACAGCAGATAAGATACCTGTCCAAGTGGCGCAAAGTAAGCTAATATGTTCCCCTCTAGATAGTGAGAGGTCAGACTCAGTGTATTAAAGGTGACGAAGCCAACAAATATCACAACAGCTGTCATATCCATGGCCCGATAGCGACCTCCTTTAGCCTTGCTGAGAATATTGTTTATTGCATTAGCAAGAACAGATCCCAACATCAAGAGAAAGCCAAAGCTAGCAGTCTCAGTACCAAAGTTAGCTCCTTTACTAAGGAAGATAAAAACTACTCCTGCTACAGATAAAAATAAAAAGAACTTTTGAAGCAAGCTTGTCTTTTCCTTGAGAAAGGCCGATGCTAAAAGGAGCGTAAAAATCGGGACAAGAGCCTGTAAAATTCCAGCTTCAGAAGACGATATATACTGTAAAGCAAAGGATTGAAAAATAAAAAAGAGAAGAGGATAGAAAAGACTCATAGGAAGAATAGAAAGAATATCTTTTCTACTTAAACTCACTTTAATAAGTTTGGTTTGATGAAGAACAACCATTACTAAAGCTGCGATTGTATAGCGATGCGCTAAGTTTGTGAGAGGACTGGCATAGCCTAAAGCAATCTTAGTAAATAAAAAAGAAAATCCAATGATGGCTGAAAAGGATAAGGCTGCTAGGTAAGCTTTTGTTTTCTCGTTCATAGACTGTTACTCCTTTTAAAAATAGCTATTCTCAAGATTGATTGACTAGAATTCTTTGAGACTATCTTTCAATTGTAGCATAGTAGAATCCTAGATGCTATTTCTAGGATTGGTTTTTTATGCCTACTTTCACCGTTTATCTAGTTCATTGAGTAAAAAGGAGTCTACGAGTCTAATCTGCATTTCTCGTTCTTGTCTCACAAGCTCTAACTTATCTGCCTCTTGGAGATTCCTTACTTTGATAATATAAACTGCCAGTTTCCTTGCTTTATCTTTCTTATATTTACTAATACCTTCTTTATTAGTAAAAAATCATTTCTTATCGTCTTAGAGGTCCCCCTTCAAAAATCCTTCCAAATCTCGTTCATGTTGGTACTTAATGGCTGCAGTTTTATCTTTCTCAAAGATAGTCTTGGTAAGGTCAATATGATTAATAGCTGCTATTGCGACGATATAGTGAATGATATCAGCCAGTTCTTTTGCTAGTTCCTCGTTAGAATCCTGAACTCCCTCTTTTCTACCAGAACGGCCATTCAAAACCTCAGCTACTTCTCCGACTTCCTCCACTAACTTCATAAAGAGACCTCCCTCAGTCCGAAACTGCTGGTAAAGTTCGAGTAGGTAGTCTTGTAATTGTCTAAACGTTAAATCCTTTATATCCTGCTCCTTGCAAAAAAAGCGAGACATTCGTCCCGCCCTTCTTATTTTTCGTCAATAACGATTCTTACTTTTTTATCTTCAGTTGGGACAGAGTAGACAATCGTTCTTATCGCAGAAATAGTGCGACCCTTACGACCGATTACACGACCCACATCACTTTGATCAAGATCCAAATGATATTCCAAAAATTCTGGTGTATCTTCAATCTTGATAGTTAAGGCATCTGGTTGTGAAATCAAGGGTTTCACAATCGCAATAATGAGATTTTCAATCGTATCCATCTGTCAACCTACTTTAAACTTATTTTGAGAATTTAGAATCGTGGAATTTTTTCAATACACCTTCTTTTGAAAGGATGTTACGTACTGTATCTGAAGGTTGAGCTCCATCAGCCAACCATGCAAGAACGCGGTCTTCTTTCAAAGTTACTTGGTTTTCAGCAACAAGTGGGTTGTAAGTTCCAACTGTTTCGATGAAACGTCCGTCACGTGGTGAACGTGAATCTGCTACGTTGATACGGTAGAAAGGTTTTTTCTTAGAACCCATACGAGTTAAACGGATTTTAACTGCCATTTTTAAAGTCTCTTTTCTTATTTTTTATTTGAGTGAAATAGCTGAGCTATTTAGCACATGTTCTATTATAGCAGATTTCTGGCAGGTGTCAAGAAAAAAACTTGACAGACTATAAAATTTTTAAACCATTTAGAAATTTACTATAATTTTAAAGAAAAATCAGAAAGAGAATGTCATGAAAACTATTTTAGAAACGTTTTATAAAGACCACCGAGTCAAACCTTATATCTCACCTGAACGTGATTTGGATACCTGGCTCCTAAATCCAAAGCCTGTTCCCAAGAGAAATATCAAGGATTTTAAGAATGATATCTACTAATTAATTTATAAAATATGAATGAATAGATTCTAAATAGGGAAATAGTTTAGGTCTGTAAAAGATTAAATAATTTCTATTTTAGCTGTTAGAAACGTTGGTACATCAATGTTTTTAGAATGCTACATAATAAAAGGTAGAGTGAATGGTAGAGTAGTTATTGCGTTAGTTCATCAATCTTATCGATATAAAGATTAACAGATTCTAACTTTCTTTGCGGTGCTAACTCGGCGTATGTGTCCATTGTTGTTGAAATTGATTTATCTTTTTTGATTTTTTAATGACCTTTTTGCCATTATGGATAATTTTTTCAGTTTCATCAGAAATCAAAAATTTTTTTCTTTGAATATTGAAATTTGCGAATGTCTTGGAAAGTCTAAGACAGCTAGATTGTATAGAAATTAAGTCATCATCCGACAAAGAATTCATTCTTTTATTTACAGTTTCTAAATCTCTAAATATAATAGAGCTGAAGCAGTGGTAAAACAGATTTTCAACAAACTTGGCAATATCTCTAAAAATAATTTCTTTATAGTCCAAGTCGGTTTAAGTATTCAAATAAAGCAATATTGAAGCGGTAACTTGTCGCTTTTACTTTTCAACTTGGCTAACTTGACCTGCATTACCTAGGTAGCTTTGCTTTAAATTATATTTTTCTCTTAAAGATTTGATACGAGTATGTATTTCTTGTGAGTAATTTTCATCAAAAAATTTCATATATAATCCCCTATAATCATGGAAAAGTAGTAAAAATAGTTGTTATCCTAGTTGATTAAAAAAATCTCTGATTTCCTCATCTTTTATAAAATAATATATAATTTTCCCCTCTCTTCTAGTGTCCAAGATGTTTTGATTGGCTAGTTTACGAAGATGGTGGGAGGCAGATGCCATACTGAGATTTAGTAAACAGGCTATATCACAGACACAGAGTTCTTCAACAGCAAGAAGATAGAAGATGATATTTATCTGCTTATTATCGGTAAATTTTGTTAAAATGCGAAGTGATTTTTGGACTTTTTCCTTTTCAAGGTAGTTCGTTGCGGTTGTAATATTTTGCTGATTTATAACATTCACTTGGCAGATACTATCTTTTTTCATAATATTTTCTCCTAGCCTAATATAGTCCATAGTATGTCAAAACTGTTATTTTCAATCAGGATATATATCCCCAATCCTAAATAGACAACGGCAATAAACCATCTGCTATATTTTTCCAAAATTTCTCCAACAGAAGGGACTTGTGCTAATTTTTGGGCAGAAAAAACCAAGAGATAAATCATGACTAGAAAAGTAAGTAAAGTCACTATCAAATTCGCTAAATTTAAGGTAATAAAATATGGGACAAAGACACCAATATTGTCAGCGCCACAACTTGCAAAAGTAATCATAGCGACTAGAAAAATCAGGTTTTTATTGTCTTTTCGCAAACCATCTTTTGCAATAGCTTCTCCATCAGAATCTCCTAAAAGCAAAACTTTGAGGCCTAGGAAAATTGGAATCAAACCGAGTAAACCTAAAATCTCTTTACTAGGAATATAATTTAAGACAAATGCAAAAAGCAAACTTAGCAATATTAGACTAACAGAGCCTAGAAATTGTCCTAAATAGATGTTAATGATGTCTTTTCTGCTTTTTCTTTTGGCAAAAAATAACATTAGGATAATAAGTAAGTCTACGGCTGTCCCAGAATACAGGATTATTGAAGTAACAACATTTTGAATCATAAAACACCTCATTCAAATATATTTTTGAATGTATTCTAACATTAAACTTTGTAGATGTCAACTTAAAATCCACCAAAATATAGATAAGAAGTTAGTGTACCAAATATTAAAAAGCCCTGCCATCGCAATGACAGCAGGGCTTAACTTCAATATCCAGATGATATATTTATCTAAAAAGGGTTGAGTAAAAGGTAGAGTTTTTATTGATTTGTAGTGCGATATAATGAGTTTCCAAAAATCAAAAATCGCTTAAAATCAGTATTTTGACATCTATTGACGTGTACTGAAATCCTTACTTAACCTCTGTAAAAATTAACTTCTATACCTACAAAGCTTATTCTGACAGACTTTATAACAGTCTAAGAAAAAAAGTAGAGATTCATACAGTATCTAGATTTTCCAAAAATTCCTTATCATCAAATATTATTAACGAAACTATCCAAACCAAATCCGATGCATTGCTTCAAAGAATTCTTTAGTTGTTTGACTAGCGAGGGCTTTTATTAAAAAATTTTTTCAAATAATTGCCACCTTGGCACATAAATTCTTGCTTTCCAAATTTAAATGTGATATATTTATAACATAAAATTTAAGTGTTATATATTTATAACACAAAAAAGGAGTCTATCATGAAAAAAAGTCAAAAAATGCGTGGCCTCATTGCAATGATTGCCGTAGCTCTCTTTATTGATTTTATTGTTTTATTTGGTTCTAATCTTAGTTGGGGACCCAAGTTAGTTATTACTGGTATTTCAGTGTCAGGTCAAATTATAGCCATTTGGAGCTGGCTACATACGAAACCACGGCCTCATAAGATTCAGAAAGATAAGGGAAAGACTATTTTTGACTTGTCTGCTAAGCTTTACACGATACTTGTGTTGTCAGCAAGCATTTTTTATACAGTAGGTATTTGGGTTGCGACCCCAAGCGAAAGTTCTGGTATTAGAGAATGGATTTTGGGGATTGGCCTCGTTATTGAAGTGATTGTATTTGGCTTTTTCTGTTTTAAAAATGTCAAGGAAACTCCGGACGAACGCTTTTATACTAATTTAGCCAAGGCAGCTAGCTTGATGTTTGTTTTTATACTAGGCGCACTGATGATTCTAGCAGTTAGCATTGGATATATAGGGTCTCTCACGCTTTACATGGGCCAGATCTTTATTAGCATAGCTGCCTTGATTTTCATATTTGCGGTTGTCTATTTTATCTTGGAACGGAGAGGATAAGCATGGCCAAAGAAAGCAAGATTATTACTAATCTCAAATCTGTTCGTGAGTCCACAGGCATGACCCAGCAGGAGTTAGCCGACCTCATCGGCATGCGACGCGAGACAATTCTGCACTTGGAAAATAACCGTTACAATCCTTCACTAGAAATGGCTCTTAAAATTGCTCAAGTTTTTAATCTGAAAGTAGAAGACCTCTTTGAACTCAGACAGAAAGAGGAAGCATAATTCTTTTCGAGACCTAGTATTAAGTTCACTGATTAATTAGGAAGTAAAGCCAAAAGAAAAAATCCATTGAAAATGTGCTCTTTTAAAATATAGTAATTCTTTCGAATTAACGTTTACTAATTGTGATGCTTTACGAGCTCTCTTAAGATCTGGTTCCCAAAATACTTTGAGTATACTTATGGCATTGATGTCCCTAATCAAGCGACTTTTTGGTTGACTTTCTCTTAAACTACCTTGTCACTAATATTTGAAATCCCCTTCCTTTTAGGGTACAATGGTAGAAATGAATTTTTGAGAGGAATAGAATGAAAAAACTAGCAACCCTTCTTTTACTATCCACTGTAGCCCTAGCTGGATGTGGCAACATCCAACGTAGTTTGCGTGGTGATGACTATGTTGATTCCAGTCTTGCTGCTGAAGAAAGTTCCAAAGCAGCAGCCCAATCTGCCAAGGAGTTAAGCGATGCTTTAACAAACGAAAACGCCAATTTCCCACAACTATCTAAAGAAGTTGCTGAAGACGAGGCTGAAGTGATTCTACACACAAGTCAAGGAGATATTCGCATTAAACTCTTCCCTAAACTCGCTCCTCTAGCGGTTGAAAACTTCCTCACTCATGCTAAAGAAGGCTACTATAACGGAATTACCTTCCACCGTGTCATCGATGGCTTTATGGTCCAAACTGGAGATCCAAAAGGGGACGGTACAGGTGGTCAGTCCATCTGGCATGACAAGGATAAGACTAAAGACAAGGGAACTGGTTTCAAAAACGAGATCACTCCTTATCTCTATAACATCCGTGGTGCTCTTTCTATGGCTAATACTGGTCAACCAAACACCAATGGTAGCCAGTTCTTCATCAACCAAAACTCTACAGATACCTCTGCTAAACTCCCTACAAGCAAGTATCCAAAGAAAATCATCGAAGCCTATAAAGAAGGGGGAAATCCTAGTCTAGATGGTAAGCACCCAGTCTTTGGTCAAGTCATTGATGGTATGGATGTTGTAGATAAGATTGCTAAAGCCGAAAAAGATGAGAAAGACAAGCCAACTACTGCTATCACAATCGACAGCATCGAAGTGGTGAAAGACTACGATTTTAAACTCAATGAAAATCAAAGAGCAAACTAGGAAACTAGCCGCAGGCTGTACTTGAGTACGGCAAGGCGACGTTGACGAGGTTTGAATTTGATTTTCGAAGAGTATTAAATCTTAAAAACCAAAAAATACAGTACCCACATTCGGTACTGTATTTCTTTTATCCTCATTTTTAAGTTAGATTATTAAAATCCCAGATTTGGTCCATCCAGCCTTCATAGAAGTCTGGTTCGTGACAGACCATAAGAATAGATCCCTTGTATTCTTTAAGAGCACGTTTGAGTTCATCCTTGGCATCCACATCCAAATGGTTGGTCGGCTCGTCCAGCACTAAAACGTTGTTTTCACGATTCATCAAGAGACAGAAACGCACCTTGGCTTGTTCCCCACCTGACAAGACCTGAATTTGACTTTCGATATGCTTGGTTGTCAAACCACAACGAGCAAGGGCTGCACGGACTTCTGCTTGGTTGAGAGCTGGAAAGGCATTCCAAACAGCCTCTAGTGGTGTTTGACGATTACCACCTTCTACTTCCTGTTCAAAATAACCGAGTTCTAGGTAGTCACCGCGCTCCACTTCCCCAGCGATTGGCGGGATAATACCTAAAAGGCTCTTCAAAAGAGTTGTTTTCCCGATACCATTTGCTCCGATAATAGCAACCTTTTGATTGCGCTCAAAGGTAAGATTTAAAGGCTTAGTGAGAGGTCGGTCATAACCAATCTGCAAATCCTTGGCTTGGAAGATAAAGCGTCCTGGCGTACGAGCTGGTTTGAAATCAAAGGATGGTTTTGGTTTCTCACTTTGCAGCTCGATAATATCCATCTTATCCAATTTCTTCTGACGGGACATGGCCATGTTTCGTGTTGCAACACGCGCTTTATTACGAGCGACAAAGTCTTTGAGGTCCGCAATCTCTTTCTGCTGACGTTCGTAGGCCGCCTCTAGCTGAGATTTCTTCATAGCATAGACTTCTTGGAACTGGTAGTAGTCACCAGAATAACGCGTCAGCTGTTGATTTTCCACATGATAGACAATATTGATAACGTCATTTAGGAATGGAATATCGTGTGAAATAAGGACAAAGGCATTCTCATAGTTTTGGAGATAGCGCTTGAGCCAATCAATATGCTCAGCATCCAAGTAGTTTGTCGGCTCGTCTAAAAGCAAGATATCAGGCTTTTCAAGGAGGAGCTTAGCCAAAAGTACCTTGGTTCTTTGCCCACCTGACAAAGAGGTTACATCTGTATCCATGCCAAAGTCCATAACACCAAGGGCACGCGCTACTTCATCAATCTTAGCATCCAAGGTATAGAAATCACGACTCTCCAAACGGTCTTGAAGTTCTCCCACTTCTTCCATGAGAGCATCAACATCCGCTCCGTCTTCAGCCATTTCCATATAGAGGTCATTGATACGGGCTTCAGCTTTGAATAGCTCATCAAAGGCTGTACGGAGAACATCACGAACAGATTGGCCTTCAGCAAGAACGGAGTGCTGGTCTAAGTAGCCTGCCGTCACATATTTGGACCACTCAACCTTCCCTTCATCTGGCAGCATTTTACCAGTTACAATGCTCATAAAGGTTGATTTCCCTTCACCATTGGCACCGACTAGACCGATATGTTCTCCCTTGAGGAGACGGAAGGACACATCTTCAAAAATTGCACGGTCACCAAAACCGTGACTCAGATTTTTAACTTCTAAAATACTCATTTTAATTCCTTATCTTGTTTTTATGTAATTGTTTATAGAGGAGCCAAGCCAGATAGCCACCCAAGGTATTGGTCCACAAATCATCAATCTCAAAGACGCGATTAAAATCAAAGAAAAAATCTAAGACCAACTGCGTACACTCGATTCCAAGACTCACTAGAAAACTAAAAAAGAGCACTTTTCTTGTTTTCCGCAAGTTTGGAAGGAGATAAAGGAGTTGGAAAATCAGAGGAAAAAGCAAGAAGACATTGAGGAAATTTTGTAGAAAAAGCCAACATAATTGTCCTATGTCACTCACTTCACCCAGTTTCCAGAAAGAATTGAAGGGAGTCAAAAGAAAAACCAGGCGTCCAAGATGCTGAATACCTGGAGTTTCCACCCCCACAGGAGAATGTTCTTGAGGAGTAAAGCAAAAATAGACAATGCAAATGCTATAGAAAATGACTCCCCAGACCAAAACATGATTATAAGTTTTCTTCATCATTAAGGATTGACTGTTGCGACTGCTTTCTGGCGGTCACGTTTCATTGTATTAGAACGCAATTGTCCACAAGCTGCATCAATATCAGTACCATGCTCTTGACGAACAACACAGTTGACCCCTTTTTTCTTAAGCGTATCATAAAAGGCCAGGACGCGCTCTTTAGGACTACGGCTATATTGGTCATGCTCACTAACTGGGTTATAAGGAATCAAGTTTACATAAGACAATTTCTTGATGTTCTTGAGCAATTCAGCCAATTCCAAGGCTTGTTCTACACCATCATTGACTTCATTGAGCATGATATACTCAAAGGTCACACGACGATTGGTTGTTTCGATGTAGTACTCAATAGCAGCAAAGAGTTTTTCAATCGGAAAGGCACGGTTAATCTTCATGATGCTTGATCGCAACTCATTGTTTGGTGCGTGAAGGGAAACGGCAAGATTGACCTGAACTCCTTCATTAGCAAAGTCACGAATTTTATGGGCCAAACCTGAAGTTGAAACCGTAATATGACGAGCACCGATGGCCATTCCCTTGTCATCATTAATGGTACGAACGAAATTCAAGACATTGTTGTAGTTATCAAATGGTTCACCAATTCCCATGACAACGATATGGCTGACGCGTTCGTCCTGACCACGCTCATCAAAGTATTTCTGAACCAGCATGATTTGCGCTACGATTTCACCGTTATTGAGGTCGCGTTGTTTCTTAATCAAACCAGAGGCACAGAAGGTACAACCGATATTACAGCCAACCTGAGTGGTCACACAGACTGACAAACCATAGTGTTGACGCATGAGTACTGTCTCAATCAGCATTCCATCTGGCAATTCAAAAAGATATTTAACTGTCCCATCAGCAGACTCTTGAACGATACGTTGTTTCAAGGGATTGACCACAAACTGGTCATTAAGCTTAGCAATCAAATCCTTGGAAAGGTTAGTCATCTCTTCAAATGACTGGACACGTTTACGGTAAAGCCATTCCCAGATTTGATCTGCACGGAATTTCTTTTCTCCCTGCTCCAAAACCCATTCCTGCATGGTTTGACGTGTTAAACTATAAATTGACGGTTTCATTTCTTCTCCTTATTCTCTACTCACTTCTGACGAATGACAAAATGACGTTGCCCCTTGTCCTCTTTCTGAGAATGCTGGTCTTTCTGACGACGTCTATTTTTCTTATCTGCATTCGGTTTTCGTTTGGTTTGAGCCTGTTTCTTTCCTTTTCTAGAAGACGATTCTTCTTCCTTCTTACGCATTTTCTTGTCAAATGATGCTCGCTTAGGGGCTTCATTTTCTAAGACAAAATAGGCACAACCATAACTACAATACTCTAAAAGGTAGTCTTGTAAACGACTGATTTTTTCAAGTTTTTCTTCTGTTCGATCATCCTTATAAAAACCTCGTAGGCGAAGCTGTTCGTTGCTCCAGTCTCCCACGATATAATCAAACTTGGTTAAGACTTCTGAAAAACGCTGATTAAAAGTCGTCACATCAAAGGCTTCCTTGATATTTTCCACCAAGGAAAAAGCTATCCCTTCCGTTTCAACCTTGTCCCCGTGTAAATGAAACTCAGGACCAGGAAACTTGTTATAGTTGTATAATTCAGGTGCAATTTCTTTTCGCATAGATATCCTTTTTTCACGATTACTTAATACTTTATTCTACCATAATTTCTAGCAGTTAGCACGTTTCTCATAAAAATGAAAAAAGTCTGACGATTTTGTCAGACAAAAATCATATAACCTAAAAAAGAGAAGAACCATTCTTCCCTCCATATACCATTATTTAGCAGCTGCGTACAATTCATCTACTTTGTTCCAGTTGATCACTGAGAAGAAAGCTTTGATGTAGTCAGGACGCACGTTGCGGTATTTCACATAGTAAGCATGTTCCCAAACGTCCAAGCCCAAGATTGGTTTTTTACCTTCTGAGATTGGTGTGTCTTGATTTGCTGTTGAAGTCACTTCAAGCTTCCCTTCTTTATTGACAACTAACCATGCCCATCCAGAACCGAAACGAGTTGTTGCTGCTGCAGTGAAGGCTGCTTGGAATTCTTCGAATGAACCAAATGTTGCATCGATTGCTGCTGCAAGTTCTGCTGATGGAGCTGTTTTCTCAGGAGTCATCAATTCCCAGAAAAGAGCGTGGTTCAAGTGTCCACCACCATTGTTGATAAGCGCTTGACGGATATCAGCTGGGATAGATTCTACATCAGCAAGCAAGGCTTCAAGATTTTCACCGATTTCAGGGTGTTTTTCAAGAGCTGCATTAGCATTGTTGACATAAGTTTGATGGTGTTTGTCATGGTGCAAGTGCATTGTTTCCGCATCGATGTATGGTTCCAAAGCGTCATATGCATAAGGAAGATCTGGTAAAATAATAGCCATCTGTAATACCTCTTTTTCTTTCTATATGAAAATGATAACGCAAACATTCACTTTTTTCAAGTTTTTTGCTTATAGATGAAGAAATCACTGAAATACTTTCTAATAATACTCTTCAAAAATCTCTTCAAACCGCGTCAACGTCGCCTTGCCGTACGTATGGTTACTGACTTCGTCAGTTCTATCCACAACCTCAAAACAGTGTTTTGAGCTGACTTCGTCAGTTCTATCTACAACCTCAAAGCAGTGCTTTGAGCAACCTGCGTCTAGTTTCCTAGTTTGCTCTTTGATTTTCATTGAGTATAAAACAAGCAAATCAGCAAGAAACCCACGACAAGATAATCTTGACACTGGTTGTAGTTTCAAAAAAATGTCAATTGATCTGACTAGCAATCTGTAAGAGTGCCTTTTCAAAAAGGAAACCTTTTTCATAAAGACCTGTCTTAATCTGATAGTCTGTCTCAATCAAATAAGAAATAGCTTGCTTCAAAAAGCTAAAGGAAAGTCCTCGCGCATCTCTCAGCGCAAACTTGATTTGATAGGGATTAGGATTGCGTCCGAGAAAACTGCCTAAACTACTTGCAATCTGCGCTTCTGTTTGGCCAGACTCCGACAAAATTTTCACCTGAGTAAAAGTTCGAAATTGTCCTAGCATGACTGCAATCAGTTTAATTTCATCTTCACCTTGCAAGGTCAAGTCTCTAACCAAATCGCACGCCTGGTCCATCTTTTTAGTCAGAATAAACTGAGTTAAATCAAAAATATTATCCTGTAAGGTCTTGGGAATAGCGTTGACAATATCCTCTTCCTCGATAATAGAATCTGCCTTATAGGACTGTAAAAAGAGGAGATTTTTCTGGATTTCGCTAAATTGAAAACCAGACTTGATGAGGAGATTTTCAAAAGAATGATTAGCAAACTGCAGACCTTGTTTCTGGCTCCACTTTTGAAAATACTGGCGCAATTCTTGTTCTTTGGCTTCTACTGCATCAAAGATCTTGGCATCACGCTTAAGTAATTTAACCAACCGTCTTTTGCTATCCAGCTTTCCTTCCGCAAAAATCAACAACTTGGTTGTTGGTGAAGGGTTATCAAGGTATTCCTCAAACGACTTAAGTTCATCATCTGTTAAAAAGCGTTTCTTGCCTGTTGTCATATCGACAAAATGATCCAATATCACGATTTTCTCATCCGCAAAGAAAGGAAGGCTGACCAACTCCAGTTCCACATCCTTGTAAACTACTTCTTTCATATCAAAGTAGGCAAAGTTAAGGTCGGCAGAATCATAACCAATCTGTTTCAATACTTGACTCTTCATAACTTCAAACTGTCCCTGATCTGTCCCTGTAAAAAGGCTCAGGCTCGGTAAATTTGATAAAGTCAACTTCTGGCTCTCTTCAATAGCTAGCATCGTCTCTCCTTTCTTCTGACTTTTTAGTTCATTTAATCAATATAGCGCAATTTCCCACGAAAATCTTCTAGGCTCTCGTATCCTTTTTCTTCCATGATTGCTTTCAATTCATTGGTAATACGATCAAAAGCACCGACGCCTTCTTTGTGAAGGGTGGTTCCCACCTGCACCATACTCGCTCCACAGAGGATATGTTCAAAGGCATCACGACCAGTCAACACGCCACCTGTTCCGATGATTTGGATTTGAGGATTTAAGCGTTGATAAAAGGCATGAACATTAGCTAGAGCAGTCGGTTTGATGTACTCTCCACCAATCCCACCGAAACCATTTTTAGGACAAATAACGACGGACTCATCTTCTATATAAAGGCCGTTTCCGATAGAGTTGACACAGTTGACAAACTTGAGCGGATAATTGTTGAAAATAGCTGCCGCTTGGTCAAAGTGAACAATATCAAAATATGGCGGCAATTTAATTCCCAGAGGTTTGGTAAAGTAGGCAAATACTTCTGCCAAAATCCGGTCTGTTGTCTCAAAATCATAGGCAATCTGAGGTTTTCCTGGAACATTTGGACAGGAAAGGTTTAGCTCAGTCAGACCACAAAACTCACTCTCTTGGACTTTTTTCAAGATAGTATGGGTTTCCTCTGGAGACATGCCGACTAGAGATAAAAAGAAAGTTCGATTCGGCTCTTTTTCCTGCAGATCCAAAAGGTAGTCCAGATAATAGTCTAAGCCATTATTTGGCAAGCCCATAGAGTTGATAGAACCAAGTGGAACATCTTGATAGCGTGGCTCAGGATTTCCCTGACGAAAGTCCAAGGTCGTTGTCTTTGTGACAAAGGTTCCTGCCGCTGAGTTTTTAACGCCCTCTAACTCTGCTATCGTCATACAAGACACACCTGCTGCATTCATCAAGCAATTGGCAAACTCAAAACCAGCAATTTGTGTTTTCGTTGATACCATGATTCTGATCCTCCAGATTCCATTTATTTCTAATATTATACCATATTTTCAGCTTTTCTCTTTGAGAAAGTCATTTATAAGAAAAATGTTCGTTTTTTATCCACTTTCAAAAAAATCCAATTTCAAACAATCCCAAAAATCAAATTGAAAGAATTTTTAGAAAATTTTTGTTTTTCTCTTTACAGTTAAAA
This sequence comes from Streptococcus sp. D2, assembly GCF_006385825.1. GTDB lineage: Bacteria > Bacillota > Bacilli > Lactobacillales > Streptococcaceae > Streptococcus > Streptococcus shenyangsis. The sequence continues at coordinate 53,632 of NZ_VFSI01000006.1, forward strand.
AAAATTCTGCTATAATGACACACATAATTAAATTAGAATTTAAGGAGAACGATATGACATCTGCTAAAGAATATATCCAAAGCGTGTTTGAAACTGTAAAAGCTCGTAACGGGCACGAGGCTGAGTTCCTCCAAGCTGTTGAAGAATTTTTCAACACTTTAGAACCTGTATTTGAAAAACACCCTGAGTATATCGAAGAAAATATCTTGGCACGTATTACTGAGCCAGAGCGCGTGATTTCTTTCCGTGTTCCTTGGGTTGACCGTGATGGAAAAGTTCAAGTAAACCGTGGCTACCGTGTTCAATTCAACTCAGCTGTTGGACCATACAAAGGCGGACTTCGTTTCCACCCAACTGTAAACCAAGGGATTTTGAAATTCCTCGGATTTGAACAAATCTTTAAAAACGTTTTGACTGGACTTCCTATCGGTGGAGGTAAAGGCGGATCAGACTTCGATCCTAAAGGTAAAACAGATGCTGAAGTGATGCGCTTCTGCCAAAGCTTCATGACTGAATTGCAAAAATACATCGGACCATCACTTGACGTACCTGCTGGTGATATCGGTGTTGGTGGACGTGAGATTGGTTACCTTTACGGTCAATACAAACGCCTTAACCAATTTGATGCTGGTGTCTTGACTGGTAAACCTCTTCCATTCGGTGGTAGCTTGATTCGTCCAGAAGCAACTGGTTACGGTTTGGTTTACTACACTGAAGAAATGCTCAAAGCTAACGGAAACAGCTTTGCTGGTAAGAAAGTCGTTATTTCAGGTTCTGGTAACGTTGCTCAATATGCTCTTCAAAAAGCGACTGAACTCGGTGCAACTGTTATTTCTGTTTCTGACTCAAATGGTTATGTCATCGATGAAAATGGTATCGACTTCGATCTTTTGGTTGATGTTAAAGAAAAACGTCGCGCTCGTTTGACTGAGTATGCTGCTGAAAAAGCAACTGCAACATATCACGAAGGTTCTGTATGGACTTACGCTGGAAACTATGACATTGCTCTTCCATGTGCGACTCAAAACGAAATCAACGGTGAAGCAGCTAAACGCTTAGTTGCTCAAGGCATTATCTGTGTATCTGAAGGTGCCAACATGCCAAGCGACCTTGATGCCATCAAAGTTTACAAAGAAAATGGTATCTTCTACGGACCTGCCAAAGCTGCCAACGCTGGTGGTGTAGCCGTTTCAGCCCTTGAAATGAGTCAAAACAGTCTTCGTCTCTCATGGACTCGTGAAGAAGTTGATGGACGTCTCAAAGACATCATGACAAACATCTTCAACACAGCTAAAACGACTTCAGAAACATACGATCTTGATAAAGACTACCTTGCAGGAGCAAACATTGCTGCCTTTGAAAATGTAGCAAACGCTATGATTGCCCAAGGTATTGTTTAAGATTCATTTGCTTAATCCTCAATCGCTTCGATTGGGGATTTTTATGTTGAGTTCAAAAAACTCACCATTAACAGTGAGTTTTAACTTCAGAATTTATTTTACTTTCATTAGGGCAGATGACAAACATTCAACAATCTCATCAACTACTTCATCTATGTTTATAATTCCTTCATCATTCAACATCATGGGAATAAGATAAGAAAAACTCAATGCTAAAATGTATCGAACAATTCTTTCATTTGACCAATTTAGAATAAGTCCTTTTTCTTTAAATTGATTTAAAACAGGGCTAATTGGTTCTATTATAGATTGAACAATAATATTTCCTAACTGGATAGAAAGATTTTTATCAATAAAAGAACGCCCCAAGAGAATTTTAACATGCATTTGATTCTCTTGAATGAAAAAGAGCCTATCTCGAACAATACTTTTTAAAAAGAAGGGAAAAGTTTCTTGATCTACTATGAATTTTTTTTCTGAGAAATCCGCAATTACTTCTGGAATAACCTGTTCTAGAAAAATAGATAAAATGGCTTCTAAAATACCTTCCTTTGTTTTAAAGTAACTAAAAACAGTTCCTTCTGATACTCCAGCGCGTTCGGCAATAAGGCTGGACGTTGTATTCTCAAATCCAATTTCTGAAAATAATTTTAAGCTTGATAATAATACTCGACGTTGTTTCAAGCTCAAGTTGCTAACTTCTAACGTCTGAGCATACTTTTGTTCTAAACTTTCCATCGCTAGCACCTCTCTTCTACTCTCTTACTTTTACGACTTTTTTGCCTCGACTGTGTCCCATTTTCAGACTACGATAGGCTTCTCTAACTGACTTTAGAGAAAAGTCATACACTTGATCAATTTTCAGCTGAGCCTTCCCGTCTGAGACCATTTCAGCTAAAGTGCTAAAATCATCATATGTGGAATGTCTCGGACCAGTAAACTGAGCACCTTTTATCATAACATAGGGCGAAGGTACTAATGTCCCAATAGCTGTCCCCTTCAAGCCTAAACTAAAAGCCAATCTAACATAATCAGATCCATAACAATCCAAAAATTTTGTAATAGGCGTTGGACTAGCTGATAGAAGAGCCTTCTTGATATTCTCTTCATAACTTACTGGTATGGCACCTAAAGACTTCAGATACTCTGCATTTTTCTTACTTGCTATTCCAATCACTGTCGCCCCCTTAGCAACTGCATACTGTACTGCAATACTTCCAATACCTCCTGCTGCAGCTGAAATAACAACAGTATCTCTTGAATTTAAACCGATTCTTCTAAAAGCCCCACCCACAGTTAGAGCAGCTACTCCCATAGTAGCTGCGTGAGTCATGTCGATTATCTCTGGTTTCAATACAATTTCTGATTCATTGACACAAATTTCTGTTGCTAAAGCTCCCCTCTTAGTTCCCAAACCAGGATCGCTAATCATTGTTCCAAACACCTTATCTCCTACTGAAAACCTAGTTACTTCATTTCCAACTTCTGTAATAACTCCAGAAAAATCTCTCCCCACACCTCTTGGAAATAAAGATGATTTAGATTCAAACCAACGACTTGGTTTCCTTAATTTCGTTATAAAAGATAGAAATCGAAGGGGTTTCGCTCCCTCAAAAGTTTTATAATCAATAGGATTTAAACCAACAGCATGAACTTCTACTCTCACCTGATTTACATCCAAGGCTGTAGAGTCGATCTTCAGCAAATCCAAGACCTCTTCGTTACCGAAACGACTGTACTCTATTGCTTCAACAACCATTTTCTTTACTCCTTAATTTCACAAAAATTGAGTGAACACTCATTTTTATAAATTATACTCTTAATTTGTAAGAAAATCAATATTATCGTTTGATAGTGATTTATGACATGATACAAATATCCATCATTTCAATTTCCCAATATGATTCTTTCAATCTAACTCTCCTCACTTTTCAAGATAACTTTCCCTTTTTTGCTCTCTGCTAGACAAAAAGAAAAACCGCTACTCCTAAGAATAGCGGTTTAATCATGTTTTTAAGCTACTAATGTTTACTACTGTTCTGATTTGTTTGCACTCGTTTCAAAGCTTTGTGAAGTTGAGGATGTCAAATCTTGACTAGTTGAAGAATTTGTAATACTTTCGTGTTGACTCGTTTCTTTATTTTCAAGATCTTTTTTCACTACTTCTTTCGATTCTTTTATTTCTGAGTTACTTGTATCTCTAGTTGTAGCAGATTTCTCGACCGGAACATCCACTAACCAGGCTCCACTTGAATCAACTGTATAGCCTTCTGGCGTCTTACCATTCACAAGCAATTGACCATTTTCTTTCAAGAAGTACCATTTGTCCTTGTCTTTGATCCAACCAACAGCTCGTGAACCATCTGTATTGTAGAAGTACCAATCATTTACCTTTTTATGCCAGCCTTGCTTCATAGCTCCTGATTCTTTTAGATAATAATGATGACCAGCAACTTCTATCTCACCTGTCTTCATGATACCAGTGGAATCCATATAGTACCAGGTTTCTTTATCTTTTACCCAACCCGTTTTCATTTCCCCTGATTGAGCAAAGTAATACCATTGACCCTTATATTGAAGCCAACTTGTCTTCATAGAACCATCGTTTGATAAATAATAGTTCTGACCTCCAGTATTTACCCAACCAATTTCCATCTGTTTTTCTTTGTTGAAATAATACCAGGTTCCGTCGATTTTCTTCCAATTACTTGCAGCAGCACCAGAATCTGTTAAATAGAACCAATGATTGTTCCATTTTTTCCATTGATCCTGTAACAAGATACCTCTTTGGTTAAAGTAATACCAGTCACCCTTAATTTCATTCCAACCAACAGCATATTCTCCTGTAGAATCAGGCGCTTGATACCACCAGTTTCCATAAGCACTCTTATGCCAACCAGCTTGAAAACTTGGAATATGCTTGTAGGATGTTGAAATATTGACAAAACCATCTTGTCGAATATCAAAAACTGTTGCATCATAGTCTTTGCTGGCTGCATTAATTCTCTCAATTCCTCGTTCTTTGAGCCAATTGATATACTCACTGTCAACACCATTTTTCCAAGGTAGACTATCCGAGGTTTGAACAATCAAACTCGGACTCAAATTTCTGATGAAATCCTTGGTATTTGATTTGTTGGTATCATGGTGATGATTAAACTTCATCAAATCAACTTTTCCAATAAGAGGACCATACTTGTCTTCTGCTCCATGAACATTATCTAAGTCGCCCCCAAGGTAAATTTTCTTGCCATTGACTTTTACTACACTAATCAAGGAATTGGAATTGTCATCCCAAATCTTCTTTAATTCACCCGACGAATCTGTTTCATTTTCATAATTATAGAGCTGGATATCCATGTCCCCAAACTTAAAATGAGCATCTCCTTGTGTGATGTTTTGAATAACTGAAACACCTTTTTCTGCAGCAGTCTGTAAAACCTTATTATAGCCATACAGATTATCCCATAGGCGTTCAGAATTAGTAATACGATTATCACTATATTTTTTAAGATAAACTCGGTCAACTGGATAGGTAGACAATAATTCATCAACATTTCCAATATGATCACTGTGGGTATGAGTCACTAAAATAAAATCAAGTTTTTGGACACCCAATTCCTTCAAATGACGAAAGACACGGTCTGTCAGAACATGCTTATAAGACGTTTCAGTTCCTTCTCTCCATGGATAACGAGAATCACTTCCATCTGGGAAATCATAATCTTCTCCTGTATCCACCATGGCAAAATGTCCATTACTTTCAAGAATAATTGCATCACTGCCACCTTCATGAACATTTATAAAGTGAATTTTATTTCCCGAACTTTCTTGAGCTTGTACATTACCATACCATGACACACCTAAAAAAGCGCCTGCAAGTGCCAAACTAGTTAATTTCTTTTTCATTCTTATTTTCTCAATTTCTCCAAGGTTTCCTTAAAAATCTCTGGGATATCTGCAGTAAATTCCAAAATCTCACCTGTTCGTGGATGAGTAAATCCTAAAGTCTTAGCATGAAGAAATTGTCCATGTCCTTTCAGAGTCTTACGTGGACCATAGACTTCATCCCCAGCGACTGGATGGCCGATATAAGCCATGTGAACACGGATTTGATGGGTGCGCCCTGTCTCCAGTTGCAACTCCACTAAGCTATAATCACCAAAGCGTTCTAAGACGTGGAAACGAGTTACCGCAGGCTTACCTTTCGCAGTCACAGCCTGTTTCTTACGGTCTTTTTCACTCCGGCCAATCGGTGCTTCAATCACACCACGATCATTTGGAAGATTTCCATGAACAATCGCCCAATATTTGCGTAAAGACTTTTTATCCTTAAGTTCTTGAGCAAGTGCTAGATGCGCCTCATCATTTTTTGCAACCATGAGAAGGCCTGACGTATCCTTATCAATACGGTGAACAATTCCTGGACGCAGAACCCCATTGATACCCGACAAGTCCTTAATATGATACATAAGGGCATTTACCAGGGTCCCACTAGTATGACCAGCACTCGGATGCACAACCATCCCCTGAGGCTTGTTAACGACTGCCACATCCTCATCTTGGTAGATGATTTCTAGCGGAAGATTCTCAGCCACATACTCTAAGACCTCTGGTTCTGGCACATGGTAAGTGACAACATCGCCCTCTTGGACAGTGTATTTAGCTTTCTTGACTTGGCCATTGACCAAGACCTGGCCTGATTTGATTTGTTCATTCGCGAGACTGCGTGATAATTCTGTCAAATCCGACAAAGCCTTATCCAAACGCAGGCCACCAGTTTCAATTTTAATTTCCATTTATTTCCTCTTTTAGCATTGCAATCAATAAAATAATCACTCCAACAGTCAGATAGCTATCTGCCACATTGAAAATCGCAAAGTTGATAAAGTCAAGGTGAAACATATCCACAACAAAGCCCTGACTGATCCTGTCAATAAAGTTTCCAAGACCACCTGCGATTATCAAGGTCAAACCCAAGACCATCCAGAATGAATCCTCCATGTGTTTATGTAGATACCAAATGGCACCTACCATAACGACCAGTGTAATGATAGCAAATAGCCACTGCTGGTCTTGTAGCATCGAAAAGGCTGCCCCTCGATTTTGAAGGTAGGTCAAACTAACGAAATTGGGAATCCAAGAACGCACTTCACCCAGTGGAATCTGCTGGACGATATAGGATTTTACCAACTGATCCAGCGCAATCAAAAGCAGTACAATAACTGCCACTATTCCTCTTTTTTTCATTATTTCCTCTTCTGATTAAAATATTCTTGCATGACTTCTACGAAGAGAGTCCCAGCTTGACTCAGCTCCACTTCTTCACGTTTAACATAGACCATACGATTATCCAAATTATCCTTGAGACGAATAACTGTGATACCATTGACACTGTCACTATCTAAAAATCCAGAACCTGTAGCATAAGCGTCCGTCCGCTCCAAAATACCATTCAAAGTAGCACGGTCTGTCACATTGAACATCTGTGAGCTTGCACTGGTATCAACAAAGTTCTCCGAATAATAAAGGTACTCGTCTTTCTCTTGGGTAAAACGAACTGTCGGTAAGTCCGCTAAATCCTCCATGACCAGTTCCTCTTTCCGAGCCAAAGGATGCCCCTCGCGGAGATAAATGTGGGTATGGAAGGGAATCAATTCAATGACCTCAAGGCCTAACTTTTCAACCCGTTGCATGATCCCTTTTTTATTTTGATTGTTAAGGTAGATAATCCCAATCTCACTATGCCCTTGCGCTACTTCGTCTAAGATTTGAACAGTAGTCGATTCAAAAATACGAAAGTTCTTATAATCAGGATAGCGCTCTGAAAAGGCAGTAATAGTTGGTGGCAAGAAGTCATAGTGCTGGCTAGCAATGGAAAATTCATCTTTTTCTTCTTCAGGATTGGCATACTGATTTTGAAAAATATCAAATCCTTTAACCAATTCTTGCGCTTTTTCATAGAATTCCATACCACGACGAGTCAAGAAAGTCCCTGAGCTGGTCCGACGGAAAATCTTAAAGCCCAACTCTTTTTCCAAATCACGAACAGAAATAGACAGACTCGGCTGACTAACATACATCTTTTCAGCAGCTTCACGAAAAGTACCACTATTGGCAATAGCCACAACATAGCGTAATTGTTGAATGTTCATCTTCTATCCCCCAACTTCTTTATCTTTTCATTATACCATATTTTAGAAGTTTTCCAAAAAGGAAAAAAGTCAGGAAACTTTCAAATCTAAATGAATTACCTAACATTCCAAGACAAGAATTAGAATAATGTCTTTTTCAGTCCTCATTTTATTTCAAACAAATAAAAACAGCAAATCTTGTTGATTTACCGTTTCAAACTTGACACAAATTCGATTTCCCATAAATTTATGAAAAAGCCTCTTCAATCCTATTAGCTATATTTGGACTTACCTCCCAAATCCCAACATAAGGTTGTTCAATATACTGTTTTTCTTTTATAGTATATAGATAAACTACACTATCATTTTCTTCATTCTGATGAGTAAATTTGATAATGATGTAATCTTTAACATTTGTCGGTTGATCATTGAAACTCTCCAAAGTTGTAGATTTAGACTGTTTCTGTATCTCCTTAATTAACTTTGAGATTTCTTCTCTCTTGGTTATTGTTTTAACATTTTCAGAGAGTTTTTTCTGAATAGAAATTACAGAGATCGTTTCAGGCTCAGGAAGAATAAGTTTTTTCTTACTTACACAAGCAGATAGAACAAGAAAAGAGATTGAACAGACTATTATAGTGATAATTTTTTCATACTAGTCTACATCCTTTCATCCTGCTTACTTTTTCTCTGAGATACAATTATAATATCAAAACGTAGCCATTTTTACAATATCTTATTCCCTCATAAACTTTATTACTGTAAAAGTTTTACATTCCACTATTTTATGATTGTATCTAAAAGATAAAGTAGCCGATAAGTTCGCTTCTTACATTGGTTTTTAAAATATGGGTATCAGCGTGGGTATCAAAACAAAAAAAGAGGCTCTCCGAAAACTCGGAAAGCCTTAGTTTATGCTACTTCTAGCTTCCTCGCCTTTATATTTCAAGGCTCGGGATAAAAAGGTTCACTGGACCTTTTTATTTAGCGATTGGGTAAACAGAAACTTGTTTTTTATCGCGTCCTTTACGTTCAAAGCGTACTACGCCTTCAACTTTAGCGAACAAAGTATCGTCTCCACCACGACCAACGTTTACACCTGGGTAGATGTGTGTACCACGTTGACGGTAAAGGATTGATCCACCTGTTACAGTTTGTCCGTCAGCTGCTTTAGCTCCAAGACGTTTCGCTTGTGAATCACGTCCGTTTGATGTAGAACCTCCACCTTTTTTGTGGGCGAAAAGTTGCAAGTTGTTAAGAGTCATTTTTAACATAATGTTTTCCTCCGTGTTAGTTTTCTGTGATAACTCTGGTTTGGACGAACTCTGAAGAGTTCTCCGATAAGTTTGCCATACCTAAGAAAAATGATTCAAAGAATAACTGGGTCATTTCTCTCTGGTGTGAAGGAAGATCTTTTGGAATTTCAACCATCAGATAGCCACCTTCATCTTCGTTTAATTCTAGGATTGGTTCATAGCCTGCAAATTTCTCAATAGAATTGATAAAGTTAATGGCAAGCGTAGAAACCGATGCACACACGACATCAAAGCCGTATTCGCCACTCTCGGCGTGTCCAGTAATTTCCGCACTCCTCAGCTCGCCATCTTCGGCTCTCTCAAAGACTGCTTGTATCATGTGTTCTCCTTAAAATTAAGCGTTGATTGCGTTGATGACAACTTTAGTATATGGTTGACGGTGACCTTGTTTACGGTGGCTACCTTTTTTAGGTTTGTACTTGTAAGTAACAACTTTCTTTTGTTTTCCTTGTTTTTCAACAGTTCCAACTACAGTAGCTCCAGCAACAAGTGGAGTTCCGACAACAGTGTTTTCACCACCAACAAGAACAACTTCGTTAAAAGTAACTTCTTGACCAGCTTCAACGTTCAATTTTTCAACGTAAACTGCTTGACCAACTTCAACTTTAACTTGTTTTCCGCCAGTTTTGATAATTGCGTATGTGCTCATTATGCACCTCCTATGATTTTTATGGGTTTCCCCGAATTTTTTGTGAAGACTCGCCTAGCATCGTGGGACGAACCACTTAAACTTGAATAATCAAGCGACGATGTTCGTGCGGTTGCACAGGAACGTGCATAGTCAACTCTTCAAGTATAGCATATCTCCTATTTTCTTACAAGTAATAACACCTAAAATGAAGCTTTTTCTTTTACTTTTTTCCGCCACGAGGCAGAAAACATACTGAGGTAAAAAATGCTCATCATAATAGGAACACCAAGAATAGTCTTTTCATTATAGAAAATCGTCAAATAGGCTGAAAAGACAACGCCAAGTACAAAACTACTAAGCAGGCTTACAAAGATAATCCCTTCACGTAAAAATGGTGTGTGCTTGGTCCTAAAATAATCCCCAAAAGCCAACATGGTCCGTTTGATGTTCCCCGTCATAAAAGCATTATTGTAGGCAATCCCCGATACTTCACCAAAGGCAGTTGTCACCAAGCCCATACAAAAGGCTAAGGGCGGTACTAGATAGATATTATCTACAGTTTGCGGCACAAAACCAATAATGATTGATAAGATTGCTAAAGGAAACAATGACAAAATTGGCTTTTTCACAATTCTCAATTTTTCCTTATAAACAGTTAATAAAAAGACCCCCATCATAAAAGCTAGCAAGGTGAGAACCTTGTCCCTAACATCTGAAACATTATTTTGGATTAATTCTACTGAAAGAAAGACTACATTCCCAGTTTGTCCAGCTACAAGAGTATTCCCTCGCACAATAAAAGTATAGGCATCTACATAACCTGCACAAAAAGTCAAAAAAAGCGCTAGCCTCTTAGACTGACGTGATATTTTTCTTATAGGTAATAATCTCATTTTCCCTCCCATTTCATTTACTCATCTCATTATTGTACCACTTTCTTTGGAAAAGTCCTAGTAGCTTATTTGAAATTTTTCACCCTCTGTTGGATAGTCCCGTCTATCTATGTTATAATGAAAGAAGGATTTGAAATCGGAAAAGGAGTATTTATGCTAAAATTAGGTGTCATCGGAACAGGCGCTATCAGCCATCACTTCATAGAAGCAGCCCATACCAGTGGAGAATACCAGTTGGTCGCAGTCTATTCTAGAAAACTAGAAACTGCAGCAACCTTTGCTTCTCGCTATCAAGATATCCAGCTCTTTGATCAATTAGAAGACTTAGTCAAGAGCTCCTTTGATGTGGTCTATATTGCTAGTCCAAACTCCTTGCATTTTGCTCAAGCAAAAACTGCATTATCTGCAGGTAAACACGTCATTCTTGAAAAGCCAGCTGTCACTCAGCCACAAGAATGGCTGGATTTGATTCAAACAGCTAAGAAAAATCACCGTTTTATCTTCGAAGCAGCTCGTAATTACCATGAGAAAACTTTTACTACTATCAAAAACTTTTTAGCAGACAAACAAATTTTGGGAGCAGATTTCAACTATGCCAAGTATTCTTCAAAGATGCCTGACTTGTTGGCTGGTCATACGCCCAATGTCTTTTCAGAGCGTTTTGCTGGTGGAGCCCTCATGGATTTGGGGATTTATCCTCTCTACGCTGCCGTTCGCCTCTTTGGAAAGGCTGAGAACGCCACCTATCAGGCTCAACAGCTTGACAATAGCATTGACCTAAATGGAGATGGCATCCTCTTCTACCCTGATTTTCAAGTCCATATCAAGGCTGGTAAAAACATCACTTCTAATCTCCCTTGCGAAATTTACACGACAGATGGCACCTTGATCCTCAACACGATTGAACATGTCCATTCAGCTATTTTTACCGACCACCAAGGAAATCAAGTCCAGCTTCCTATCCAACAGGCTCCCCATACGATGACTGAGGAAGCTGCTGCATTTGCACACATGCTCCATCAACCAGATCTGAATCTCTACCAAACTTGGATGGATGATGCAAGTTCTGTTCATGAGCTACTATATACCATGCGCCAGACTGCTGGCATTAGATTTGAGGCAGAAAATGAAAACCAAACTACCGACTGAATGGCAAAAATTGAGTGATCAACTCGGTTTCCAAGAATTTACTCCCATTCAAACTCAACTATTTGAACCCCTTCTTGCTGGAGAAAACCTCCTAGGGGTGAGCCCAACAGGAACTGGTAAGACCCTAGCTTACCTTCTACCAAGTCTTCTCAGACTACAAAAGAAAAAAGCCCAACAACTCTTGATTCTAGCGCCTAATACAGAACTGGCTGGACAGATTTTTGATGTATGTAAAACGTGGGCTGAAGCCATCGGCTTAACTGCCCAACTCTTCTTATCGGGTTCGAGTCAGAAACGCCAGATTGAACGCCTAAAAAAAGGACCAGAAATTCTGATTGGAACCCCTGGTCGTATCTTTGAACTCATTAAATTGAAAAAAATCAAGATGATGAATGTGGAAACCATCATTCTAGATGAATTTGACCAATTGCTCGATGATTCTCAGATACACTTTGTGGAGAAAATCACTCACTACGCACCGCGTGACCACCAACTGGTCTATATGAGTGCGACGACCAAGTTTGACCAAGAAAAGATTGCGCCTAACACACGTACCATTAATCTTTCTGACCAAAAATTGGACAACATCCAACATTTCTACATGCAGGTGGAGCAACGCCATCGTGTGGATATGCTACGAAAACTAGCTCATGTAGAGGATTTCCGTGGTCTGGTCTTCTTTAACAGCCTATCAGACCTTGGAAGCGCAGAAGAAAAATTACAGTATCGTGATATATTGGCTGTTTCCCTCGCTAGTGATGTCAATATTAAATTTAGAAAAGTCATCTTAGAAAAGTTTAAAGATAACCAACTAACCCTACTCCTTGCAACAGACCTTTTGGCTCGTGGAATTGATATCGATAGCCTAGAATGTGTCGTAAACTTTGATATTCCAAGAGACATGGAAGCCTACACTCACCGTGCTGGCCGTACAGGTCGTATGGGCAAGGAAGGTTATGTTATCACTCTCGTCACTCATCCAGAAGAACTTAAAAAACTCAAGAAGTTTGCAAGCGTACGTGAAATTGTCTTGAAAAACCAAGAACTCTATATCAAATAATCCCCATTACTCTATGCACATCAGGTGTATAGAGCTTTTTTATGTAAACAATTCTTCAATTTTAGTTCAATATCAGAAAAAAGAACCTTGCAAAGCAAGATTCTTTTAGTGTCTGACTTAAATAATTGTTCTTCTGGGAACTAAATCGAATTAAGCTTCGATTTCTGTAACCATACCTGAACCAACAGTACGTCCACCCTCACGGATAGAGAATGTAGTACCTTGTTCTACGGCGATTGGGTGGATCAACTCAACGTCGATTGTCACGTTATCACCAGGCATTACCATTTCAGTACCTGCTGGAAGTTCGATTGAACCTGTAACGTCAGTAGTACGGAAGTAGAATTGTGGACGGTAGTTGTTGAAGAATGGAGTGTGACGTCCACCTTCTTCTTTAGTAAGGATGTAGACTTCACCTTTAAATTTAGTGTGTGGGTTGATTGAACCTGGTTTAGCAATAACTTGTCCACGTTCGATTTCGTCACGTTGAACACCACGAAGAAGGATACCTACGTTGTCTCCTGCAAGACCTTCGTCAAGTTGTTTACGGAACATTTCAACACCAGTAACAACAGCTTTTTTAGTTTCTTCTTTGATACCAACGATTTCGATTTCGTCGTTAACACGAACAGTACCACGGTCGATACGTCCTGAAGCAACTGTACCACGTCCAGTGATTGAGAATACGTCCTCGACTGGAAGAAGCAATGGTTTGTCAGTATCGCGTTCTGGTTCTGGAATGTACTCATCAACAGTGTTCATCAATTCCATGATGATGTCTTCGTATTTAGAGTCACCTTCAAGAGCTTTAAGAGCTGAACCTTGGATAACTGGAAGATCGTCACCTGGGAAGTCGTATTCTGACAAGAGGTCACGGATTTCCATTTCAACCAATTCAAGCAATTCTTCGTCGTCAACCAAGTCAATCTTGTTCATGAAGACAATAAGGTGTTTAACACCAACCTGACGTGAAAGAAGGATGTGCTCACGAGTTTGTGGCATCGGTCCGTCAGTTGAAGCTACTACAAGGATAGCTCCGTCCATTTGAGCGGCACCAGTGATCATGTTTTTAACGTAGTCCGCGTGTCCTGGAGCGTCGATGTGAGCGTAGTGACGTTTTTCAGTTTCGTACTCAACGTGCGCAGTGTTGATAGTGATACCGCGTTCGCGTTCTTCTGGAGCAGCATCGATAGACGCATAGTCTTTAGGTTGGTTAACTGATGAAGGCAAGCGACGTGCCAAAACAGTTGTGATAGCTGCAGTTAGGGTAGTTTTACCGTGGTCAACGTGTCCGATAGTACCAATGTTAACGTGTGGTTTACTACGATCGTATTTTTCTTTTGCCATTTGAGTAAAAGCCTCCAATAAAATATATTTTATAGATAGACAGTAGGCAATACAGTCTAACTTTCCTTACTATTTTATCAAATTTCAGCTAAATTGCAAGTGTTTTACAAAGTTTTTGTGAATTATTCTTAATCAGCTAATATAATCAGCACTTCTACTCCTATCACTATAAAAAGAAAAATCAGGGGGCTCCTGACTTTTACTTAGCTAATTCTATTTCTCGTTCTTTCATTATTTTATGATTTTCATACAAACAAGATAAGAACTTAGAAATTTCTTTTAAGATAGAATAGGTTGGTACTGCGACAATCATACCAATGACACCATAAATATTACTTGATAACAAAAGTAATACCAAAATCGTAATTGGATGAACCTTCATCACCCCACCTACGATTCGAGGGTAAAGGATGTTCCCATCCACTTGTTGAATGATCAGCATGTAAACAACTGCAATCAGCATTCTATGAGGATCAGTAAAGACATTTGCGACAATCATTGGAATCAAACCGATACTTGGTCCTACATAAGGAATGAGATTGGCCAATCCCGAAAAGATGGCAAAAACTAAAGCATATTTTAAACCGATAACGCTATATCCGATAAAGGCCAAACAGCCGATAATAAGCGCATCAATTGCGACTCCACTAATGTATCGAGCAATTGTCGCATTCAAATTTTTTAGCAGACCTGCAATATGCAACTTATCTCTCTTTAAAACAGTGCGCTCAAGCATCGGTAAAAATTTGTGACCATCTAACAAAAAATAAACCAAAAATACAGGGGTCATAATAATAATCAAAACGGTACTAAAGAGAGCTGATAGGACACTTCCGACACTATTGGTAACACTATTTAGGATATTTTGTAAAATATCTACATAGGATAGGTTTAACTGCTGAATAGTCGCTTGAATATCTAAATTTTGAAAGGCTGGATAAGTAGATAAATCCACAATCAAATCTTGTAAACGACTGTAGATAGTCTGGCTAGTCGCAATCAAGCTGGTCAACTGATTGACCAAAATCGGTAAGAGATAGACTACCCCAATAACTAACCCCCAAACCAAGGCACACAAGGTTAGTAGAATACCAAAGATACGATTAATTTTGAAATACTTTTGTAAAAAATTTACAATAGGATTAGTCAAATAATATAAAAAACCACCTAGAAGAAAAGGAATCATGATGGTGTTTGCGACGCTTACAAAAGGGGTAATAATCGCTCCCATCTCTCTCCATAAATAGAAGATGATTGTTAATAATAAAATCTCACTGGTCCAAAAAAATAATTTATTCTTACGAAACATGAGGTACCTCCATTCATCTATTTTACCATACTTTCAAAAAAGCTTCTTTCTTCTATCATGAAACTGGGAATATTTTTTTCTTTATGTTAGAATAAACTTACTATGAAAAAAATCATTTTAACTCTCCTAAGCCTATCCCTTATTGGCTCAGCATCTACTGTTGCTGCTCAAGATTTTAATGTTGCTGCAAAACATGCCATTGCTGTTGAAGCAAATACTGGAAAAATACTTTATGAAAAAGATGCAACTCAGCCAGTGGAAATCGCTTCAATCACAAAATTGATTACTGTTTACCTAGTCTATGAAGCCTTGGAAAACGGAAGTATTACACTATCCACTCCTGTAGATATTTCTGACTATCCTTATCAATTAACGACAAATTCTGAGGCCAGTAATGTTCCTATGGAGGCCCGTAATTATACTGTGGAAGAGTTACTTGAAGCAACCCTGGTATCTAGTGCCAACAGCGCCGCTATTGCCCTAGCTGAGAAAATTGCTGGCTCAGAGAAAGACTTCGTTGATATGATGCGGGCCAAACTCTTGGAATGGGGAATCAAAGATGCCACCGTTGTCAATACAACTGGTCTGAACAACGAGACTCTAGGAGATAATATTTACCCAGGGTCTAATAAAGATGATGAAAATAAGCTCAGCGCTTATGATGTTGCTATCGTTGCTCGTAACCTCATCAAAAAATACCCACAAGTCTTAGAAATCACAAAAAAACCTTCTTCTACTTTTGCTGGGATGACAATCACTTCGACCAACTACATGTTAGAAGGCATGCCTGCTTACCGTGGTGGTTTTGATGGACTGAAAACAGGAACAACAGACAAAGCTGGAGAGTCTTTTGTTGGTACTACTGTCGAAAAAGGAATGAGGGTTATCACAGTTGTTTTGAATGCAGATCATCAATCCAATAATCCTTACGCTCGTTTCACAGCTACATCTTCACTAATGGATTATATCTCTTCTACATTCACACTTCGTAAAATAGTGCAAAAAGGAGATGCCTATCAAGATAGCAAAGCCCCTGTACAAGATGGAAAAGAAGATACGGTCACTGCAGTGGCCCCAGAGGATATCTATCTAATTGAACGTGTCGGGAATCAATCTTCCCAATCTATTCAATTCACACCTGATTCTAAAGCAATCCCAGCACCACTTGAAGCTGGAACAGTGGTTGGTCATCTGACTTACGAAGACAATGACTTGATTGGTCAAGGTTACATTACCACAGAACGTTCTAGTTTCGAAATGGTATCAGAAAAGAAAGTTGAAAAAGCCTTCTTCTTAAAAGTTTGGTGGAACCAGTTTATCCGATTTATCAACGAGAAATTATAAAACATACTGAGCAGAAGCTTGCTCAGAATAGAAACAGACCAAAAACGCATAGTATCAGGGATTAAAACCTTGATATTATGCGTTTTATTGTGGTAATATTTACTTCGTTTTCTCCTGAAATTAATACTCTTCGAAAATCTCTTCAAACTACGTCAGCTTCACCTTGCCGTATATATGTTACTGACTTCGTCAGTTCTATCCACAACCTCAAAACGGTGTTTTGAACAACCAGCGACTAGCTTCCTAGTTTGCTCTTTGATTTTCATTGAGTATAAGTTCTAGCCCATCCTCTTTTGAGATATTTTATTCATTACTTTAGAAAGACAATTACTAATTTCCGTCGGCAAGACCACATAATGTTCTTGAGATAGTTCTTGGGCTATTGCTGAATGAAGATGGGTTGCTACTGCCACACGCTCGTAGAGACTGGCTTGTTTAAACTGGCCTGCAAATCCTGCAATCATCCCAGCCAGAGTATCTCCCATTCCCCCAGTCGCCTGATAGGGACCACCAACCTGTAACTGGTAATAATCAGATTGGCCAACTTCCCAAATACGAGTAGCTGGGCCTTTCTCCACCAAAATTGTTCCTTGAGGAAAGGAAGTCAGGGCACTAGCCGTTGCATCTTCCTTTTGCTTTTCAATCGTAATTCCAGACAGTTTTTCCCACTCCTTTTGGTGGGGAGTTAGGATAAGCTGACTGGAAGGAAATGACAATCTTGTTCTGGCAAGAATGGTCAGGGCACCACCATCTACAATCAAAATCTGATTTTGGCTTAAATTAACAAAGACTTGTTTTACTAGATTTTCTCCAAAAGCATCGTCTCGTAAACCAGGCCCCAGCAAGACAACTTCTGCCTTCTCCAATTGCTCTTTTAACAACTGCTGGTCTTGAAGAGAAAAGGCCATAGCCTCTGGTAAATGGCTGTGCAGAGCTGGAATATTTTCCCTATCTGTTCCAACAGTCACCAAACCAGCTCCACTTTTAACAGCTGCCAAAGCAGCCATGACGACAGCACCACCATAAGGATAAGTCCCACCAAGCAACAGAAGACGGCCATAGTCTCCTTTATGACTGGTACGAGAACGTTCAATAATGACTTTTTCTAGTAAGGTTTGATCAATCACTTTCATCGTTTTCTCCTCTCGCATTTATTATACAACAAAAAGGAGGGGCAAACCTCCTTTTATAATCTTATATCTAAAATTTAATATTCATTTCTGCCATTTTATATATAGCTATAGAAAATAATCGAATGTTTCTCTTATTTTCTATCCAATGTCCGAAGTGCTGCCTGATAAGTTTGCTCCATCAGCATAGTAATGGTCATAGGACCGACACCTCCAGGGACTGGCGTGATGTGGCTAGCAAGTGGGGCAACTGCCTCATAATCCACATCCCCACAGAGCTTGCCATTTTCATCTCGGTTCATCCCAACGTCAATAACAACTGCTCCAGGTTTAATAAAGTCAGCAGTCACAAACTTGGCACGACCGATTGCGACCACAAGAATATCCGCTTTTGCAGCCACCTTGGCAAGATTATGGGTGCGTGAGTGAGTCAAGGTCACTGTCGCATTCTTGGCCAACAGAAGCTGGGCCATGGGTTTTCCAACAATATTGGAACGACCGATGACGACAGCATTTTTACCTTCCAAGTCAATCCCATATTCATGAAACATTTCCATAATTCCTGCAGGTGTCGCAGGAATCATGACTGGATGACCAGACCAGAGACGCCCCATGTTTAAGGGATGGAAACCATCCACATCCTTTTCTGGGTCAATGGCCAACAAAACTGCCTCTTCATCAATATGTTTTGGTAATGGCAACTGGACCAATATCCCATGCCAAGCTGGATCTTGATTGTATTTAGCAATCAAGTCTAACAATTCCTCTTGACTAATTGTCTCTGGAACTCGCACTACTTCGCTACGGAAACCAGCCGCAAGAGCTGACCTCTCCTTGTTGCGAACGTAGACTTGGCTGGCTGGATTGTCCCCAACCAAAATCACTACCAAACCAGGCACTAGACCTGTTTCTTCTTTTAGTTTTGCAGTCTTTTCAGCCAACTGTCCTTGTAATTTAGCTGCTAAATCCTTCCCATCAATAATCTGTGTCATATCACTTCTCTTTTCTTTCAAATATCTTCCATTATACCAAAAACTGCCAACACCCTCTAACACTTCTTTCCTAGGCTATCCTATAGTTTCAAACTATAAGAAAAAGCTCTAGTCGAGCTTTTCACTAATCTATATTTTATATATAAAGTTGACTGCGAACAACTCCACAAAGCTAACTTATAAAACCTTACTCAAGAAATCTTTAGTCCGTTGTTCTTGGGTTTGTTCAAAAATCTGCTCAGGTGTTCCGTCTTCAACAACCACACCGTCTGCCATAAAGATGACACGATCTGCCACCTCACGGGCAAATCCCATCTCATGTGTTACGATAACCATAGTCATTCCTGACTTGGCAAGGTCTTGCATAACAGCTAGAACTTCTCCAACCATCTCAGGGTCCAGGGCTGAAGTTGGCTCGTCAAAGAGTAAAACATCTGGTTCCATAGCTAAACCACGCGCGATGGCAATCCGTTGTTGCTGACCACCTGACAAACTCTGTGGATAAGCAACTGCCTTATCTGGCAAACCAACTTTTTCCAAAAGCTCTTTGGCCCTCTTCTCAGCCACTGCCTTGCTCTCACCTTTGGTCTTGATAGGTGACAAGGTGATATTTCCCATCACAGTCATATTAGGAAATAGATTGAATTGTTGGAAAACCATGCCCATCTTCTCACGCATGGCAAACAGGTCATTCTTCTTGTCCGTAATATCGACTCCCTCAAAGATAACCTTCCCCTTGCTTGCTTCTTCCAACAAATTCATAGAGCGAAGCAAGGTAGATTTCCCGCTCCCTGAAGGACCGATGATAACGACAACCTCTCCTCTTTTAATTTCGAGGTTGACGCCTTTCAATACTTCATTCTTTCCAAAGGATTTATGTAAATTTTCAATTTTTATCAAGGTTTCTGTCATTATTTCTTATCTCCTTGTCCCATACGTTTTTCAAAAGCTTTCAAGGCTACGGTCAAAATAGAGGTCATAATCAAGTAGTAAAAGGCTGCAAATAAAAGTGGTGTCAAAGGCAAATAGGTTGTTGTAGAAACTGTTGTAGCCCCATTCCACAACTCCATAACCCCAATAGCTGATAAGAGGGAACTATCCTTGATAATGGTAATAAATTCGTTCCCCAATGCTGGCAAGATATTTTTGATTGCTTGTGGCAAAATCACATATCTCATAGCATTTTTAGGACGAATCCCTAGCGAATAAGCCGCTTCTAGCTGACCTTTTGGAACTGCATTAATCCCAGCACGAACAGTCTCAGAAACATAAGCACCACTGTTCATAGAGATAATCAAAATCCCTGGAATCAGACGAGAAAGATCAACACCTAAAATTCCAACCTGAATAGTCGGAGCATTGATGTGCATAAGGGCAAAGGCAATCATAATCTGAACCATCATCGGTGTCCCACGGAAAATCCAAACGTACAGGTTGGCGAGCCAAACAAGCGGTTTAAACTTTGAACGTTGCCCAAAAGCCAAGACAACACCCAAAATAGTTCCCAAAAAGACAACACAGATAGAAATGAGAACCGTCACGACAGCCCCATAGTTAAAATAAGGTAAATACTTAGGCAAAAAAGAAAAATTCATAGTCACACTGCTTTCTAAAATAGAATACTGTATGATTATAACATAGGTTGAATTAAAATTCAAACTTTTTATCTGATTTATTCAAAAAAACTTAAAACTAGTAGATTTAGCGAGAAATCTTAGTTTTTTCTAGGCAAGTTGGCCTCCTTTATGGTAAAATAGTAACGATAAGAAATGAAGGAGAATCAAAATGGAATCACATTTGGTTAGAATCATCAACCGCCTTGAAGCAATGGCAAAAGACGGCGGAAATTTAAAACGTAATTTTGAACGCGAAGGAGTTGTTGTTGCAGAAGTTGCATACAGCCACGACGAAGAAAACGGCTCAATCTTTACCCTTCGTGATGTAGAAGCTCGCGAAACTTATACTTTTGATAGCATTGACTTGATTGCAATGGAGATTTACGAACTCCTTTACTAATCTAAAACTAGTCGGGATTACCCCTGCATGTCTAACCAAAATCCTTTTTGTCTCACAAATAGGATTTTTTTATAGTCCAAATCCACAAATATTTTCATTGTAACAACTTCTCAAAGCTGCAATCTTTTTACTTGCTTTACACCCCAATCCTGTTATAATGAGAGTATAGAAATTTGACTATTTTTGACCTTTAAATAGGTCAGGCTAAAGAAAGAAATGAGGTAGAGGTATGCTTTGTCAAAACTGTAAAATCAACGACTCAACAATTCATCTTTATACCAATCTCAATGGAAAGCAAAAACAAATTGACCTCTGTCAAAACTGCTATAAGATTATCAAGACAGATCCTAATAATAGCCTCTTTAAAGGTATGACGGATCTGAACAATCGTGACTTTGATCCATTTGGTGATTTCTTCAATGACCTAAACAATTTTAGACCTTCTAACAATACTCCTCCGACTCCCCCAACTCAATCAGGTGGAGGTTACGGTGGAAACGGCAGTTATGGTTCCCAAAATCGTGGACCTGCTCAAACTCCGCCACCAAACCAAGAAAAAGGCCTGCTGGAAGAATTTGGTATCAACGTAACTGAAATTGCCCGTCGTGGCGATATCGACCCCGTTATTGGACGCGATGATGAAATTATTCGTGTCATCGAGATTCTCAATCGCAGAACCAAGAATAATCCTGTTCTTATTGGCGAACCAGGTGTCGGAAAAACGGCCGTTGTCGAAGGTCTAGCTCAGAAAATTGTCGATGGCGATGTTCCACATAAACTCCAAGGTAAGCAAGTCATCCGCTTGGATGTGGTTAGCTTGGTTCAAGGAACAGGTATCCGTGGACAATTTGAAGAACGCATGCAAAAACTCATGGAAGAAATTCGCAAACGTGAGGATATTATCCTCTTTATCGATGAAATCCATGAAATTGTCGGTGCAGGTTCTGCAGGCGATGGCAATATGGATGCTGGAAATATCCTCAAGCCAGCCCTTGCTCGTGGGGAACTGCAACTGGTCGGTGCCACTACCCTCAATGAATACCGTATCATTGAAAAGGATGCTGCCTTAGAGCGTCGTATGCAGCCTGTCAAAGTTGATGAACCAACAGTGGAAGAAACAATCACTATCCTCAAAGGGATTCAAAAGAAATACGAAGACTACCACCACGTTCAATATACCGATGCTGCAATTGAAGCAGCTGCAACTCTTTCCAATCGCTACATACAAGATCGCTTCTTACCTGACAAGGCCATTGACCTCCTAGATGAAGCAGGTTCTAAGATGAACTTGACCTTGAATTTTGTAGATCCTAAAGTGATTGATCAGCGTTTGATTGAGGCTGAAAATCTCAAATCTCAAGCTACACGAGAAGAAGATTTTGAAAAGGCTGCCTACTTCCGTGACCAGATTGCCAAGTATAAGGAAATGCAAAAGAAAAAGGTCACAGACCAAGATACACCTATCATCAGCGAGAAAACTATTGAGCACATTATCGAGCAGAAAACCAACATCCCTGTTGGGGATTTGAAAGAGAAAGAACAATCTCAACTCATCCATCTAGCCGAAGACCTCAAGTCTCATGTTATTGGACAAGATGATGCTGTCGATAAGATTGCCAAGGCTATTCGCCGTAATAGGGTTGGACTTGGGACCCCTAACCGCCCAATCGGAAACTTCCTCTTCGTCGGACCAACTGGTGTCGGTAAGACAGAACTTTCCAAACAACTAGCTATCGAACTCTTTGGTTCTGCTGACAGCATGATTCGCTTTGATATGAGTGAATATATGGAAAAACACAGCGTAGCTAAGTTGGTCGGTGCCCCTCCAGGTTATGTCGGCTACGATGAGGCTGGGCAATTAACTGAAAAAGTTCGCCGCAATCCATATTCTCTTATTCTCTTGGACGAAGTAGAGAAAGCCCATCCAGATGTCATGCATATGTTCCTTCAAGTCTTGGACGATGGTCGTTTGACAGATGGGCAAGGACGTACCGTTAGCTTCAAGGATGCCATCATCATCATGACCTCAAATGCAGGTACAGGTAAGGCAGAAGCCAGCGTTGGATTTGGAGCTGCTAGAGAAGGACGTACCAACTCTGTTCTCGGTGAACTCGGCAACTTCTTTAGTCCAGAGTTTATGAACCGTTTTGATGGTATTATCGAATTTAAGGCTCTCAGCAAAGATAACCTCCTTCAGATTGTCGAGCTCATGCTAGCAGATGTTAACAAGCGCCTCTCTAGCAACAACATTCATTTAGATGTAACTGACAAGGTCAAGGAAAAGTTGGTTGACCTCGGCTATGATCCAAAAATGGGGGCACGCCCACTTCGTCGTACTATTCAAGACTATATTGAGGACGCAATCACTGATTACTACCTTGAAAATCCAAGCGAAAAAGACCTCAAGGCAGTTATGACCAGCAAGGGCAAGATTCAAATCAAATCTGCCAAAAAAGCTGAAGTAAAAACTTCTGAAAAAGAAAAATAAATTCTATAAAAAAGGAGTAGAAAATGAAATGTTTCTGCTTCTTTTTTACTAAAATAACTGTAATTTCTTGACAGCTCGACCTTTGTCCATTATGATAATAATAACGATACTAGATAATGAGGAAAATGCAATGGCAAACCCAACTTTCGGAGAAAAAAAATCGAATACAGACTATGTTTCACGTTACGGTGTATATGCGGTTATTCCAGACGCTGAACAAAAACAAATTGTTCTTGTTCAAGCGCCTAATGGTGCTTGGTTCTTACCAGGTGGCGAAATTGAAGCAGGGGAAGATCATCAGGAAGCCCTAAAACGTGAATTGATTGAAGAGCTTGGATTCACAGCTGAAATTGGTGTCTATTACGGACAAGCTGACGAATATTTCTACTCTCGTCACCGTGATACCTACTACTACAATCCTGCCTACCTCTATGAAGCAACTTCTTTCAAGGAAGTTCAAAAACCACTAGAGGACTTTAATCATATTGCCTGGTTCCCTATCGACGAGGCTATTGAAAATCTTAAACGTGGTAGCCATAAATGGGCCATCCAGTCTTGGAAAAAACAGCATAAGATTGACTAAACCAAGCTACTTTATTCAAAAAGTGCTATAATAGAATTAGAAAATCGGAGGAAATATTATGAAGCTTATCAATACGACAAACTCACACTCGCAACTTGTAAAAAGCCAGCTAGAGAGTACAGATGCAACCCTTGTTGAGGTCTATTCTGCTGGAAATACAGATGTTATTTTTACCCAAGCTCCGCTTCACTATGAAATCCTCATCTCAAATAAACACCGTGCTATTCGAGAAACTGAAATCGAAGCCATCCAAGAGTTTTTCTTGAAACGTAAAATTGATAAGGACTCTATTGATGAGGCCAATATCAAAACACTCTACTCAGAAAAATTAATTGGGATTTCGATTCCAACCAAGTAAAGAAGTTAAGTAAAAACTCGATTCGAGAAAAAATCCAGTAAGCCTTTCCATAATAAAACGCATAGTAGCAAAGTTTCTACACCTGCTATTATGCGTTTTTATAATTTTGAAGTCTATTGCTAATCAATGAAAAATCAAAGAGCAAACTAGAAAGCTAGCCACAGGTTGCTCAAAGCATAACTTTGAAGCTGCAGATAAGACTGACGAAAGCAATGGCATATATAAGGCAAGGCGAAGCTGATGTGGTTTGAAAAGATTTTCGAAGAGTATAAAACACTGTTTTGAGGTGGTGGATAAATCGGCTGGGAAAAAACTCAATCTCAGGAGAAAATGAAGTAAATCTCCCCAAAACTATAAAAAAGATTTGATTCTGCTTCTCACACAATCAAATCTTTTTATTATTTTAGAAACGAATTGTTTCACGTGTTTTCTCATATGAAGTAACAAAGCGGTTGGTTACACCAGGCTCTGCCACTTCCAATGCTTGAGAAATCTTGTCAAATGAAGCGCGATAATCAAATTCTTTTTCAAAAATATCTAAAGCTTCATTAAAGGCTTCTTGAATACGTTCATCAAATGAGCGGTAGCGGTTAGAATATTGTAAAAGTTGCTCTGTCAAGGTTGCATACTGTACAATATTATAAGTTTCCGCCTCAAGCTCTTCCATATCCTTCGTTGCAATTTCAAGAATACGGTTAACTGATTCTATATTGACTAAGTTTTGCTCTAATTCAGCCATTAGATCTTCCGTATTATTACTTGCTGTAAAGAATAACTTCAAGAAAGTTTGTGGAATACCAGGTAGGTTCCGTTTTTCCATATATCTCTTGATTGTATGGAGACGATTAACATATACATTTGCTTTTTGACGTGCATTGATATCATCTTTCTCAACTCGTGCGAGACGCTCACTAACTGCAATTTGTTCATCTTCAATCTCTTTAAGATTTTCCTGCAGAGATTCAAGTTTTTCTTCAAGAATTGAATATGCTTGAGTTGCTTCATCCTGATCCGAAATCGCTTCAATAATAGCAGTCTCAAAGCTTTCTAATTCGGACTGTAAACGACGAACATGACTTGCGTCCGACTCAGAAAGTAAATAGTTTTTACTCAAACGCTCAATGTCTTCTATCAATAAAGCATTATTTTCCTTCATGTGCTGCAGATAAGTAGGAAGTGTTGCTACTAAACCTTCTACTACTTTCTGTGCCGCAATTTCTCTTGTAAAGATATCATAAAGTGCATTAATCTCTTCTTGGATTTGAGTATTTTCGTACTCTGCATTATCCAATTCTAGTTTCGCAATATTCTCATGATTTTTCTTGAGAGCTTCATAAAGCAGTTGGAAACGCGCTTCAATATCCGTTTCAGCAAAATGATAATTAGCATCTAAAAGCTTACGGTAGCCATCTTCTAAATCTTCTAGTTGATCTGGTAGGTCTTTAGATAATGTTGCTACAATTGCTGGGATACGATCAACAATATGTGTCAAAGCCAAGATATGATTTTCAGCATTATCCAAAATCACAGCAGCTTCTACTGGGTCACCAGACGAATTTAAAGTTACAAACTGAGAAAACTCTGATTGGATATTTTCCAATTGTTTTTCGATTTCAGACAAACCTTGTCCATATTCTTCAGAATGATCAGCAACTCGGTGTTGCAACTCTTCAAACAAGTCCAAGGTATGAAGAACACGTCCACTATTTTTAGACTCTTGTTTCTCCAAATCTGCCAAGGCGTTGCGAATTGCCGCAATATCTTCTTCAATCAAGGTAATTTGGCTCTCAATTTGATCAATTTGATGACTGGCTTTGAAAAAACGGAATGAGTTATTGTAGCCTTCTGCCTCGAAAAGATTATTTTCGATATCGGCAAAAGAATTAAGAGATAAATCAACCCATTTTTGATTCCATTCACGGAAAGTCACCTGACTTTGTCCAATCAAGTGCATATTTTTTACAGCTTCAACTTCATCATTAACCGGAAGATTATAAAGCTCTTCTTTTTTCTCTTCTAAAATTGCTAATTTACTTTCATTGCGCTTCCTTACATAGATTGCGATAGCATAGGCAATGACCAATAAAACTGCAACTGCAATTATTAAATAAATTACTAGTGTAGCAGACATATTAAACTCCTTTTTTACTTGAAACAATCGTAACGATTATATCATATTTTTTATACCAAGGGAACTACTTCTCCCTATTTTTAGACATCAAGTGTACTATAGACAGCATTTTCTTCAATAAACTCACGACGAGGCTCTACTCGATCCCCCATCAACATATCAAAGATTTTATCTGCTTCTGCAGCATCATCCACAGAAACTCTAGCCATTAAGCGATGTTCGGGATCCATGGTTGTTTCCCATAACTGATGGTCGTCCATTTCACCTAGACCCTTATAACGCTGAATAGTCGGTTTGGTACGACCTTCACTATAACAGGCCAAGGCTTCTTGGAGTTTGATTTCTTGATCTGCTCCTGGCTGGATATATTCTTTAATCTCGCTTCCAACCTTGACACCATAGATTGGTGGTTGGGCGATATAAACATAACCAGCTTCTAGAATTGGTTTCATATAACGATAAATCAAGGTTAAAAGAAGGGTACGAATATGAGCACCATCGACATCGGCATCGGTCATCAAAACGAGTTTTTGGTAACGGGCTTTTGAAACATCAAATTCTGCACCGAATCCTGTTCCCATCGCTGTGAAAAGACTACGAATTTCTTCGTTGGCTAGAATTTTATCCATACTTGCCTTTTCAACGTTCAAAATCTTACCGCGAATCGGAAGGATTGCCTGAAATTCACGGTTACGACCAGATTTGGCTGATCCACCAGCTGAGTCTCCTTCGACGATGAAGAGTTCTGTTTCAGCAGGATTGTTAGAAGAACAGTCTGCTAGTTTCCCTGGAAGGTTGGAAATTTCCAAACCAGATTTTTTACGAGTAACTTCACGCGCACGCTTGGCAGCCACACGAGCCTTAGCAGCTAAAATCCCTTTTTCCACGATACGCTTGGCGATCTGTGGATTTTCCATGAGGAAATCAGAGAAGGCATCACTGAAGAGGCGATTGGTAATCTTGACTACTTCGCTGTTTCCCAGTTTGGTCTTGGTTTGTCCTTCAAATTGTGGATTTGGGTGTTTAACCGAGATAACTGCAGTTAATCCTTCGCGGACATCTTCACCTGTTAAGTTGTCTTCATTGTCTTTCAGTAACTTATTCTTACGAGCATAATCATTGATAACACGAGTCAATGCCGTACGGAAACCTTGCTCATGCGTTCCACCTTCATGGGTATGAATATTGTTGGCGAAACTCATGACATTTTCATGGTAACCTGTTGTGTACTGCATGGCTACCTCAACTGTGATATCATCCATCTCACCGTCTGTATAGATTGGTGTCTCAAAGATAACATCCTTGTTCTCGTTGATGTACTCAACGTAACTAGCAATTCCACCCTCATAATGGTAATGCTTGGTTTGTTCCAAACCTTCACGCTTATCTGTAATGGAGATTTGAAGACCTCGATTTAGAAAGGCCAACTCTTGAATCCGTTTATTTAATTTATCGAAATCAAAGGTTGTTGTTTCCGTAAAGATTTCTGGGTCCGGTATGAAGTGAACCGTTGTTCCAGTTCTATCTGTATCTCCAACCACCTCAAGGTCTGCGACAACATGACCACGACGGTATTCTTGGTAATAAATCTTACTGTTTTTGTGGACATGAACATCTAACTGAGTGGAAAGAGCATTAACTACTGAAGACCCCACTCCGTGAAGACCACCTGAGACCTTGTAGCCACCACCGCCAAACTTCCCTCCAGCGTGAAGGACAGTAAAGACAGTCTCAACGGCAGGTCGACCTGTTTTTTCCTGAATATCGACTGGGATACCACGCCCATCATCGACAACAGTAATCGAATCATCTGGCTCAATAAAGACTTGAATATGGCTGGCAAATCCTGCCAAGGCCTCGTCAATTGAGTTATCAACAATTTCCCAGACTAGATGGTGAAGACCTTCTTTTGAGGTTGACCCGATATACATCCCTGGACGCATACGAACAGCCTCTAAGCCCTCTAAAACTTGAATTTGACTGGCATCATAATTCTGTGCCTGCAGATTTTTGATTTCTTCTGTCATCTTATTCCTTTTTCTTACATGTCTAATACTTGTCTTAAATTCACGATACTGGTAAACAAGTGGGTATCCAGTCCAGCGGCTTGCCCTGCTTTAATATCAATCGGCCGATCACCAATAACAAGACCAGAGCTAATCTGATACTTTTCTCTTAAATAAATCATGGACTCAGGATTTGGCTTTCTCTTAAAACCTGAGCTAGAAGTGACTACTTCTGTAAAATAGGTTGCTATAGAGGTTTTTTCTAAAATTTCCAAGACCTGATCATTTCGATGAGAAACCAAAAAATGACGCCCACCTTGATTTGAAATGTCTGCTAATAAGTCAGAAACTCCATCAAACAAAATCGGGTGTTCAAGCTCTCTGGCTTCATTTTCCTTGTATTTTTCTAAAAAATGCTCTAAGTCGGGAGCGAATGTCTTAATCGCAAAATCAGTAGAAACCTTTAAAGCTTGATAGACACTGTCATGGTCTTTTCTGATACCATACAGCGCTAAAGTTTCAACAAATGCAGCTGTTGAAGCTTCATAATTATCCAGTAAAGTGCCACCTAAATCCCAGATATAATCGTGATATTTCATAGCTTTCATTATACCATTTTTTCCTTAAAAAAGCGATGATTTCTCTGAGTTTTCAGCATAAAAAAACGAGAGTTTGACTCCCGTTTTACTGATTTTTACCAAAGACATCTCGATAGAGCATTCCTGTTCGTAAAGTCTCTGCGTCTCCTCCTAATTGCTCCACCAACTCATAGGCAAAGGCAAGGGCTGTAGAGGGACCTCGACTGGTTGTCAAGTGACCATCTACCACTACTGTTTCCTTGACGTAGTGACCATCAAGGATTTGCTCTTGAACACCGTCATAACAAGTGTATTCCTTGTTTTTCAATAGCCCTGCTTGATTAAGGGCAATTGGTGCCGCACAAATGGCTGCTAGTTTCTTCCCTTCTTGCTCGAAGCTTTGCAACTCTTGAATCAAGGCCTGATTGTCACGCAAATGTGCAGAACCAGGCATCCCTCCAGGAAGGACAATCATGTCATAGTCTGATAAATCACCATCAAAGACACGATCTGCTCTTACTTGGATTGCATGTGAACCCGTCACTTGTTCTTCAAAACCAACCATATCACAAGTGATATTTGCCCGACGCAAAACATCCACAACTGTCAAAGCTTCAATTTCTTCAAAGCCCTGAGCTAACATAACTGCTACTTTAACCATGATTTTCTCCTTATTTGATTCGTTTTAAAACAACCTTTTTCCGTTTGAAAGGGACTTTTCCACTCTTTTCTTCAGCTAGATTGGTTTGATAACTCATCGATAAAAGCAAGCCAACACCGATCAAGTTACTGATAATAGCCGATCCCCCTTGCGAAATAAAAGGCAGAGGAATCCCAGTCAAAGGAAGCAAGCCCGTCACAGCGCCGATATTCTCAAAGATGTGGAAAAGTAACATCATAATCAAACCTGTGGAAATATAGGTGTAGAACTGGTTATTTGATTTGAGAGTAATCTTCAACATACGGTAAATGAGCATGAGGTAAAGGGCGATAACAAGGACAGAGCCAATAAAGCCAAAATCTTCTGCGATCACCGTGAAAATCATATCCGACTCACGAACTGGAATAAGCAGATTCGAAGCATTAAAACCTTGACCAAATAAGCCACCACTCCCAATGGCAATCTGTCCTTGAGCCTGCTGATAAGTCGTTGTTTGGGCAAAGTCAAATGGATTGAGCCAAGCCAAAATTCGATTAATTTGGTAGGTCGGCATTCCCAGTTGATGGAGAAAAGCACGACCGCCCTTACTGATAAAAATGGCTAAGAAACCAGCAACTCCTGTTCCAGCAGTCACAAATACTGGAATAATAATTTTCCAAGAAACTCCTGATAGTAAGACGATTCCTGAGAAAATGGCTACAAAAACCAAAGCCGTCCCCAAGTCACTTTGAAGTGCCAAAAGAACTAGGACTGGAATGGTAAAGACAATCATCCAAAAAATTAATAAAAAGTCCAGAGGAACTGTACGTTGCCATTCCTTATGTTTCTTTGTAAATTGGACAATGACACGGGCCAACATGAGGATATAGGATATCTTCATAAATTCTGACGGTTGGAATAGGGTAATTCCATTTATTGATACCCAGTTTTTGGCACCCGTTGATGCAACTAAGCTTGGATTATAAAAGACGATCGGCAAGACCATAAGTCCCAAGCCTAACATATATAGAAAAGGGGTCACTTTCCAAAGAAATTCTGTATTAAAGAGCATGACCACAAAACCAATCACAAGCCCCAAGGCAATCCAGGCGACCTGCTGCCCTAAAATGGGCAAAATATTATTTGGATAATCATGACTAACAGCTATATAGATAGCCACCACGCCAATAACCAGTAGAAAAAATACTGGCAATAGCAAACTATAATCGACTCTAGAGTCGAGAGAACGTTTCATATACACTAACCTTATACTTTCATACAATACTATTTATCAAAGTTCATTTAAAAATCTATCAACAGCCTCATCAACTTCGGATCGAGAGACGGTTTTAACAGTCGCTTCTTTTGCTAGAGATGCTACTATCTGCTTGCCATATCGTTTTCCGACGATTCTTCTATCCAGAATGAGGGTTAAAGAACGTTGGTGTTCGCGTCTCATACTTCTTCCCAAAGCCTGTTTTAAACGAATAATGGCCATTGGCAATTGATAATCATAAAAGGCATTTTTCCCTTCTTGATTCAGTTCCTGATTGATCTTTTTCGTCAAGGGATCTTGGGGATTTTGGAAAGGAAGTCTCGGTACAACCTGAATCACAAAAGGATGACTTGAAAAATCGACTCCTTCCCAAAAACTTGCTGCACCAAGCAAGATTTGTTGTTCTCCCTTTTCAAAGCGTTTCTTCAGTTGATGAACATCGCCATTTTTATACTGGGCCAGATGGCTAACTTGAAGTAAATCCGATACTGCTAGAAGCATATCTTTAGCAGTAAAGAGAACTAAAATCGGTTGCTGGAAAGCTTGAATTTCCATCAGCAAATCAGTTACCTCCTTGGCATAGACTTCTAAGGAGGTTTCTGTTACCAAGGGGAAATCTTTGACCAAGACCACTTCTTGATCCTGTTTTTTACCAGCTTCAATCTTAACAAATTTGGCTTCGGGATAACCTAACAGGTCTGCCAAAGAAACTCTTTGACTAATCTCAAGAGTGGCCGACACTCCCAAGACTTGACATGAATCAGGCACTAAGGAAGATAGAAGAATACGGCCTGATTTTGTAGAAGAAATCTGAATTTTCTTTTGACTCGTTTCAGTTGCTTCAAGCCAGTAATCTCGGTCAGCTGTAAAATAGCGGACCAGTTCCCCAAAGCCTTCTGCCTCTAATTCTGAAAAATACTGGCGGAGATTGGCCAGAGAATCCAAGATATTTTTCCTAGATTTGCCAGACTGAAATTGTTCCATCAAGTAGATGCACTCAAAGCGAATACTTTCTAGTATTCGTTGTTGAACCCTGTTTTCTTCTCCTACTAAAGCCTTATCAAGCAAATCAACAATAGACTGGATATCGTAGGTCTCTTGAAGCAGATTTTCTAGAGCCAACAAAACTTTTTGGACTTCATCAATAATCAATAAACGGTCACTGACAAATTCAGGATTATCTTCAAGTCTAGTTACAAGATAGGCATGATTGGTCACTAAAAGCTTGCAGGTTTGTGCCCTTTCTTGACTACGTTTCCAAAAATCTTCCGTCACAAATAAGCTCTTGGACGATAAATTCCCATCATGACGAAGGTCTGTTAGAAAATGTTGGTAACGGTAGAGTTGCCCGATTTCATCCAAATCCCCCGTTTCTGTCTCTGTCAGCCAGACCAAGACTTGCATTTTAAAGCGTCTAAATAAGCGATTTTCATCATTTTCCTGCAAGGAACGATAAAAGGCATCCAGCTTCAGATAATTGTGTGGTCCCTTTAAAGAATGAATATCTGTATGGAATACTTCCTTGAGACGTTTACCTTCTTCTTCCATGATTTGATTCTGAAGAATCTTTGTCGGAACACTAAGAACAATTTGTCGCTCTTTCACTTGAGATAAAGCGGGTAAGAGATAGCCATAGGTTTTCCCAATTCCTGTCGGTGCTTGAATTAATGAGACAGGCTCATCTTTCAATAGCAAGCCAACCTCTTTAGCAAAACTTTCTTGCTCATCCCTCACTTCAAGGTTCAATAGAGAAATATTTTTAGAAAAATCTTGAGATAGTTTTCTTGGCTCCAGGGGAGCTGTAGTTTTCTTGAAATACAATCCTTGAACTTGGACCAATTCTTGTGAACTCAGGATAGATTGGCTGCGATACATCTCTTCAATAACCAGGTAGGACTCATATAAGAGAGCGTCAGCCATTTCCAGCAAGCGTTCCAATAGACCTTTAGGAAGCTGGGCAATCTTTTCCCGTAGAAATAAAAGTAATTCCGCAGTAGCTTGGGCATCTGAAAGGGCTGTGTGGGCGTGTTTTAGAGGAATTCCTAATTCCTGACACAAAATCGGCAAACTATATTTTTCCAGTTCTGGGAAAAAGACCTGGGCCAATTCGACCGTATCAACACGAGGATTTCTTAGCTCATATCCTTCGAAAAATAAATTTTCCGCCAAAAGATTGGCATCAAACTGAACATTGTGGGCTACAAAAATCCCATCCTCCACCAAGTCAAAAATGTTTCTGGCAACTTGCGAAAAATCAGGTGCTTGCGCCAGACGTTGGTCTGTCAATCCTGTCAGTTCTTTGATATGAGCATCTAAGGGTTCATGTGGATTGACATCCGTCGTATAGTGGTCGACGATTTTCCCATCCTCAATCACGACAATTCCCACTTGGATAATTTTAGCCTTACTACCTGTGCTAGTTGCCTCTAAATCCACCACAACATAGCGATTACCAATCGTTTTCATTATAAAAAATTATACCAAAAAAAGGGCCATTTGGCACCTGCAAACATGGGATAATTTTCAAACTCAAAAAGGTCACTTTTCTTAAAAATCCCAGCAGATAGATCATCCTAGCCTACTGATTTTTTGAAAATATTGGAGAATAAGAAAAATTGAGAGAAGAAACATTTGTATCTTTCTTCTCTCAACTATCCATTTGCTTTATTTAACCATGTCAGGATCGTAGTCATAAAATCCTGTATCAAGGAAACGGTTTTTAGGGTGTAACTTGCGCACTTCTTCATCTAGCAAGAAGGCTTGGTCATGGCTAAAGTTACCCTCTTGGATCAAGCTACGCGCTTGGATAAAGAGTTTTGCAATCTCAACAAAGTTCTGACCAGGAGTGTAGAGCCCTTCTAGTTTCCAGTGAGTGAAACCATGCTCTACCAATTCTGTCAATTTGGTCATCAAATCAAGGTCATTGTTAGCAAAGATGTGGGTCCCATGATTGTCTTCAAAAATAGAGTAATGGCTCTCAGGATCACTTGGTTCAGCCAAGAAGAGGTCACGCTTGCGAGTCTTTTCATCATCGATATGCGTAAAGTTATAGTAGTTTTGCAAGAGCGGACGTTTAGAATGATGGATAACACTAGCACCGTACACCAAAACTTCGGCAGGAATTTCCAAAATCTCTGGCATTTTGAAAAGTTCAGCTGATGGAATTTCACGCGCCAAAACAGCCTCAGATGCGCCAGCCTTTTGTCCCCAGAAGTTAATCTGACGACTGCTTGTTACCATGGTTGAAGCATCGTAGATGGTTTTAAAGGAATAACCATCGCGATTGACCACATAAAAGACACCTGCATCCCCAATCGTAATGTAGTCTGTCTTGATTTCTTCCAAGAAATCTAAGAAAGGCTTGATACGGTCCATCATATCTTGGTGCATGAGGGCGTTAACCGCAACGATCAATTCCTTACCAGCATCATGAACCAGCTTAGCGATTTCACGCAATTGGTCATGACTAAACGTTGTTGGCAGACGAAGGCCAAAATCTTTCTCACCAACATAGATACGGTCTACGCCAACTTCGAGCAGTTGTTTAACTTGTTCAATACTTTCAGCAGTTGCTGTAATGATAATCTTTTCCATAAGAAAAATTATACCATATTTCTCAAAAATCAGCCAAGACTTATCAGAGTTTTACAAATAGGAATTATTTCCGTAACTTCCACTTGACTCACCAAAGTGGAAATTAGTTTAATACTCTTCAAACCACGTCAGCTTTATCTGCAACCTCAAAGCGGTGCTTTGGGCAACCTGAGGCTAGCTTCCTAGTTTGCTCTTTGATTTTCATTGAGTATAAAACGGCTTTTTATAAGAATAACTAGATGAAAGGCAAACCCAGAAGCATGAGAGAGCTCGCCAGTAACAATTTACTTTGTACACTATCCATAAATAGCAAACATCTCAAACTCCATTAATCTTCAAAACATCATAGATAAAATCTAGTCCAAAATTTAAGCAATTGATGCTGTAGGATTTATACATTGTTATACATTACTAGTCGTTTTGTTTTTATGATAAGAAAAATGGCATAGAAAAACGAGTATCTCCATCTACGGAAATACTCGTTTTTTGATAGTTAGAAGTGGTTTTTTGCTCAGATTCATTTCTTTTTATAAAATTTATCAAGCAAGCGACCAACTAGCTCATCTTTTTTCTATTTCTGTCAATATGCGTGACAAGTAGTAATGATAGCCAAAAATAGCAAGAGCAAGCAAGAGGATAAGAACTCCTACTCCCAAGCTGATGGCAAGGATAGTGGAGAGAGACTGAACCAAGAATAAGCTCCCTATTACAAGGGCCATTAAGATTGCACTATAAACCAAAATCAAAACAATTGCTACTATACGATTTGAACGGTTCACCAAGTCCGTAATACTACTCCAATTGGTTGACAGATTTTTTACGTCCTTAAAGTAATTGTGGCAAGAAAGGATGACACTGGCAAGGTTCCAGACTACCAGAAGGTAAATCATCGAAAGGATGGGCAAGCCTAGATAGAGAGAAAGGCCAAGTAAAGTCAGAACTGGTAAAAAGGACTGGACAGCAAAGATAATCCAAAATTTCACTTTCACATAACGAGCAAAGTCAAAGGGTAAACTCTTAAGAAAATCAACATTTTCCCTCTCCAAGGACAAGGCAATTGAATGCAGGCTGGTGATATTGTTATTGACAACTGCTATAAAGAGACCTATAAAAAACAAGGGTAACCAGAATGGAGGATGAATGTCCGGAACTATCTGAGAATCTCGGATGTTGGAAATCAGACCGATCATCATGAGATAAGGAAGGAAAGCACTTGTAAAAAGCACTGTAATCACGCCAGTTCCCTGTCCCAAGAGGGTGAGGTGGTAGCGTAAAACCATACGGAAAAAGCCCTTTTTATTAGTAGTTGAAATTCTCTCCTTATTGCGACGTTCTTTTTTAACCTTCTCCTCACTATTAAGCAGGATAACGTCATAAAAATGAGGAAAAACCTTCTTTTTGGTCAGGTAAAGCAAGAAAACAGTTAAAGCTATCCAAGCGAGCAGACCCAGTATGGCTTCTGTCGAAAAAGGCTCCACTGCTATTTTGTAAAAGATATGAAGAGGATAAAGGAGAAATGGAATGTCTCTAACTTTGTCAACAATACTTCCAAAAGTCGACTGTAGAAAGAGGACAAATATTAAAGGTATGAGAACTCCTATTCCAATCATCACATTCGAAAAAATAGACTGATACTTTCTGAAGACCGTAGTCTGAGCCAAGAAATGTACTGCCACTACCATCACTAAAGTAACAGAGACAAATAACAAGGCCAAGGACAGCAGCATCAAAGGCAAGCCCAGCCAAAGAGAAGGAGCTAGCCTAATATAGAGGACTAGAAAATAAGCTAGGATTGGTACAATTCCAGCTAGAGCTGGCAAGAGAACAGACAGTCCTTTAGCAATTATAATCTCTGATTCTTTAAAGGCATAGGGTCTATACGATACCAAATCCTTACTCTCATAAAAGACATTGTAAAATGCAGTGAAAGAAGTTGAAAAGGCAAGCACCAGTAAAATAGCAACCATGGTACTAAAAAAACTTGGCCTTTCCTCAAAAGGAAAACGAAAGGCTATATTTATAAACATGATGAGCATCAAGAGACTGGAAAAAATGTAAGAACTTAGGACTCTAGCGGAAACATTTACTTTTTTTCCAGGATTTTTAGCTTGCTTCTTTCGTAGGTTAGCCAGATTAGCTTCTTGAGATGAATAGAGGATATTGATATCAACTAATTTTTTAATGACCTTGAGACGCATCTGAAACCTCCTCTTTTCTACCTGCAAGACTAAGGTAGATACTTTCCAAAGACTGGTCTGGGTGGTCTTTTCTCAAGTCCTCCACCTTACCACAATAAATCAAATGCCCCTTTTTCAAAATGGCAATCCGATCACAGACTTGCTCGGCCACCTCTAGGACATGGGTTGAAAACAAGACCGTCTTGCCCTTTTGTGCATGTTCCTTCATCATCTGTTTCAAATCAAAGGCAGCCTGGGGATCCAAACCAGTCAAGGGTTCGTCCAAAACCCAAATATCAGGATCAGACAAGAGTGCCCCAATGACAAAGACTTTCTGACGCATTCCGTGAGAAAGGGTTTCAATAACCTGATAGCGGTTTTCAGCAAAGTCAAAAACACTCAATAGCCTAGCTAGACTAGACTCCAAGTCAGAGTTAGTCAGATCATAGGATGAGGCAAGCAATTCCCAAAATTCATTGGCCGTTAAGCGTAAAAATAAGTCAGGCGAGTCTGCTACGTAGCCAATCTTTCGTTTGATAGCCAAGCGATTTTCCGATAAATCCTGACCATCTACCAAAATACGACCACTGCTGGGTGAAATGATACTGACTAAGGATTTTATAGTGGTCGATTTTCCAGCACCATTATGGCCAATCAAGCCCATAATCTCTCCATTTTCAATCTGCAAATTGAGATTGCTCAAGGCCTCTTTATCACCATACAACTTACTAACATTTTGAAATTCAATCATGAGAAATCTCCTCTCTTTATCTATGTAATTTACTATAATTATAGCGCTTTCATTTTAAAAATCAACATTTTATATAAAATAGTCAAAAACTTATTATTCAGTTTTACGCAAACGTTTGAGCTAACCGATACTTTATGATAGAATAAAGAACAAGATTGACAAGTAAGAGGAAACATCATGCAAAATCAAACACTCATGCAATACTTTGAATGGTATCTGCCCCACGACGGTCAGCACTGGACGCGTCTAGCTGAAGATGCTCCACACCTAGCTCATCTGGGGATTAGCCACGTCTGGATGCCACCAGCTTTTAAGGCAACCAATGAAAAAGATGTCGGCTATGGGGTCTATGACTTATTCGACTTAGGAGAGTTTAACCAAAAAGGAACTGTCCGTACCAAGTATGGTTTTAAAGAAGACTATCTTCAAGCCATTCAAGCTCTAAAAACACAGGGAATCCAGCCTATGGCCGATGTGGTACTCAATCACAAGGCTGCAGCCGATCACATGGAAGCCTTTCAGGTTATTGAGGTGGATCCTGTTGACCGTACAGTCGAACTCGGACAACCCTTCATCATCAACGGCTGGACTAGCTTTACCTTCGATGGTCGCCAAGATACCTACAATGACTTCCACTGGCACTGGTACCACTTCACAGGTACTGACTATGATGCCAAACGCCGTAAATCTGGGATTTATCTGATTCAAGGAGACAACAAGGGTTGGGCAAATGAGGAATTGGTCGATAACGAAAACGGAAACTACGACTATCTCATGTATGCCGACCTAGACTTTAAACATCCTGAAGTCATCCAAAATATCTATGACTGGGCTGACTGGTTCATGGAAACGACTGGTGTAGCTGGTTTCCGCTTGGATGCCGTTAAACACATTGACTCTTTCTTCATGCGCAATTTTATCCGTGATATGAAGGAAAAATACGGTGAGGATTTCTATGTTTTTGGTGAATTTTGGAATCCAGAAAAGGAAGCCAATCTAGACTATCTTGAAAAAACGGAAGAACGCTTTGACCTTGTCGATGTTCGTCTCCACCAGAATCTCTTTGATGCTAGCCGAGCAGGTTCCAACTATGACCTTCGTGGTATTTTTACAGATAGCTTGGTTGAACTCAAGCCCGACAAGGCTGTGACTTTTGTCGACAACCACGATACACAACGAGGTCAAGCTCTTGAGTCTACTGTTGAAGAATGGTTCAAACCAGCAGCCTATGCCCTCATTCTGTTACGCCAAAACGGTCTTCCATGTGTCTTTTACGGAGACTACTATGGTATTTCAGGGCAGTATGCTCAACAAGATTTCAAAGAAATCCTTGACCGCCTCCTAGCCATCCGAAAAGACTTGGCCTATGGGGAACAAAATGACTACTTTGATAATGCTAACTGTATCGGTTGGGTACGTTCAGGTGCTGAAAATCAATCCCCAATCGCAGTCCTTATATCAAATGACCAAGAAAACAGCAAGTCAATGTTTGTCGGCCAAGAATGGGCTAACCAAACCTTTGTAGATTTACTTGGAAACCACCAAGGTCAAGTTACAATCGATGAGGAAGGTTATGGACAATTCCCAGTCTCTGCTGCTTCGGTAAGTGTCTGGGCAGCCAATACTATTTAATAGTTCATAATATTCAAGCCAGGTCCAATCGGATTTGGCTTTTTTGCATTCACAAAAAGACCTACCCAAATGGATAGATCTTTATTTTCTTACAATTTACCTGCTACTGCATCCAACAATTCTTGTATCTTAGCTTGGTTGCTTCCTCCTGCCATGGCCATGTCTGGTTTACCACCACCACGTCCATCAACGATTGGTGCTAATTCTTTGACAAGGTTTCCTGCATGAAGGTCTTTTGTCTTGCTTGCTACAAGGACATTTACCTTGTCACCGATAGCGGCAACTAGGACAAGAAGATCAGAGTAGTCTTTTTGTTTCCAGTTGTCCGCAAAGGTACGAAGGGCACCGGCATCTGATACAGACACTTGACTAGCAATGTAACGGTGACCGTTGACTTCCTTAACGTCTTTGAAAATATCGCCTGCGGCTGCAGCTGCGGCTTTTTCTTTCAACTCAGCATTTTCTTTTTGAAGTTGACGAAGTTGTTCTTGAAGTCCTTCTACCTTGTGAGGAACTTCCTTAACTTGAGGTGCTTTAAGAGTTGCTGCGACAGCTTTAAGAGCGTCCTCTTGTTCACGGTAGGCTTCAAAGGCTTCCTTACCAGTCACTGCCAAGATACGGCGAGTTCCTGAACCGATTCCTTCTTCTTTGACAATCTTGAAGAGGCCAATTTCAGAAGTGTTGCCAACGTGGGTACCACCACAAAGCTCGATAGAGTAGTCACCGATAGTAACAACACGGACTTCTTTTCCGTATTTCTCACCAAAGAGGGCCATAGCTCCCATTTCTTTAGCAGTGTCAATATCCGTTTCAACTGTCTTCACTTCAAGAGCTTCCCAGATTTTTTCGTTGACTTGCTGTTCAATGGCACGCAATTCTTCAGCAGTCACAGCTTGGAAATGGGTAAAGTCAAAGCGAAGGAATTCAACTTCGTTAAGAGATCCTGCTTGTGTCGCATGATTTCCAAGGATATTATGAAGGGCAGCGTGAAGCAAATGAGTCGCAGTGTGGTTTTTCATAACACGGTGACGACGATTTGTATCAATTGCCAAGGTATATTCTTGGTTTAAAGCAAGTGGTGCATGGACTTCAACTGTATGAAGAGCCTGTCCATTTGGAGCTTTTTGAACATTGGTCACAGTAGCCACGACCTTACCTGACTCATCCAAGATTTGTCCGTTGTCAGCTACCTGTCCACCCATTTCAGCGTAGAATGGCGTTTCCGCAAAGATAAGAGAGGC
The DNA here is from genome assembly GCF_006385825.1 of Streptococcus sp. D2. GTDB lineage: Bacteria > Bacillota > Bacilli > Lactobacillales > Streptococcaceae > Streptococcus > Streptococcus shenyangsis. Next base: position 93,808 of record NZ_VFSI01000006.1, read on the forward strand.
AGTTCCCTCTGATACAGCTTCTACTTCTGCATTGTCAGCTACGATAGCCAGCAATTTAGAAGACAATTGGCTAGCATTGTAGTTGAAGACACTTTCTACAGTGATGTTTTGAAGGGTTTCATTTTGCATACCCATTGAGCCACCTTTAACAGCTGACGCACGCGCACGTTCTTGCTGTTCTTTCATGGCTGCTTCAAAACCTTCACGGTCTACAGTCATACCCGCTTCTTCAGCGATTTCTTCTGTCAACTCTACTGGGAATCCGTATGTATCATAGAGTTTAAAGACATCTGAACCAGCGATGACAGATTGACCTTTTTCTTTCAAGTCAGCTACGATGCCTTGGGCAAAGTGTTGACCTGAGTGAAGAGTACGGGCAAATGACTCTTCCTCGCTCTTAACGATTTTCTCAATAAAGTCACGTTTTTCAAGCACTTCTGGGTAGTAGCTTTGCATGATTTTTCCAACGGTTGGGACGAGTTTGTAAAGGAAAGGCTCGTTGATTCCCAATTTTTGACCATGCATAGAAGCACGACGGAGAAGACGACGAAGGACATAACCACGACCTTCATTTCCTGGAAGAGCACCATCACCGATGGCAAATGATAATGAGCGGATGTGGTCAGCGATAACCTTAAAGCTCATGTTGTCGCCATCCTGGTCATAGACCTTACCAGACAATTTCTCTACTTCACGAATAATCGGCATGAATAGGTCTGTTTCAAAGTTAGTCTTAGCCCCTTGGATAACTGCAACCAAACGCTCCAAACCTGCGCCCGTATCAATGTTCTTATGTGGCAATTCCTTGTATTCACTACGAGGAACAGCAGGGTCTGCGTTAAATTGTGACAAAACGATATTCCAGATTTCGATATAACGGTCGTTTTCGATATCTTCTGCAAGCAGACGAATACCGATATTTTCCGGGTCAAAGGCTTCCCCACGGTCAAAGAAAATCTCTGTGTCTGGTCCAGACGGTCCCGCACCGATTTCCCAGAAGTTGTCCTCGATTGGAATCAAGTGACTTGGATCTACTCCCACTTCAATCCAGCGGTTGTATGAATCTTTATCTTCTGGATAGTAGGTCATGTAAAGTTTTTCAGCTGGGAAATCAAACCATTCAGGACTTGTCAAAAGCTCATAAGCCCAAGTAATCGCTTCGTCACGGAAGTAATCCCCGATAGAGAAGTTCCCCAACATTTCAAACATAGTATGGTGACGTGCAGTCTTCCCTACGTTCTCGATATCGTTGGTACGGATGGCCTTTTGGGCATTGGTGATACGTGGATTTTCAGGGATAATGGTCCCGTCAAAGTATTTCTTAAGGGTTGCTACCCCAGAGTTGATCCACAAAAGTGTTGGGTCATTTACAGGGACCAAGCTCACTGATGGTTCTACTGAGTGACCTTTGGTCGCCCAGAAATCAAGCCACATTTGGCGTACTTGTGCACTAGATAGTTGTTTCATATTGTCTCCTTATTTACTTGTTTAATGTGATTGGCTTTCCAGCATTTCCACATAGTCAATCGCGACACAGAGGGAAATGACTAGGTCTGCATAATCATCCTCAAGGACGGTTACGGTATAGGTAGAGGTCAGATGGAAGAGTTCTTTCTTGATTTCCGCAATCAGCTGATCGCGATCATCCAGCAATTTGAAATTCAAATCCCAGATATTGCCCTCGATACGAAGCCCTAGATTATCAAACTCATACTTATCTCGCCAGAAGGTCAACTTCTTACGAATGACAAAACTCGAGCCATCCCTAAGCTGAATCTCAAAACGAGGAAGCAAGGTCAAGATTTCTTTACTGATCTGACTGACATGTTCACCATTATCATCATAGATGGTAAAAGTTTTGGGAATCTTAAAAAATGATCCCTCTACCTGATAGGCGATTTCTCCCCTGTCATCCTTGATAGCGAAGCGTTCGCCTCCAAGACGAAACTTTTGTTTGACAAGAAATGTTTTCATCAACACCTCCAAAAAATCAAAAGACAAGCTCATATCACGAAGGGCGAAAAACCGCGGTACCACCTTCATTCAATGAACTTGTCATTCTCTTATTCTTATTATGCAATTGTTAAATTGAGTAGCATGAGTTTCTAGCTTAGATGGCTCGCAGCACCGCCATTTCTCTGGACTAAGACAAGTGAAAATCAATTCTCAACTTTATTATTATATCGTTTTTTTAAGCTTGCGTCAACTGGAAATCATCTCCGTCGAATCAAACCAATTTCCTACATCTCAGATTACTTTTTCAGAATATATTTTTTCTTACTGCTATCACTCTTTTTAGCCCAATTTTTATCCCAAAGTTTCGAATTGCTAAAGATAGCTACGTAAATATTTTCAAATATAAAGTTTCCTATCACCAAATATATAGACTCAGTTATTAGGTATTACCGATCCAAACCATTCTTTAGATAGAATAGTATAACAGTTTGCTTAACAGTCAAAAAGGTTGACCAGAAACTTTTTTGAAAAAAGTAGACATTTTCATTATTTGTTACCGCTTTCTGTAAGGTTAAGCTTAGTATACTACTAGGCAAGCAAATAAGCAACTATCATAGAAAAACATACAGTTACAAAAATTGCCTTCTACATAAAAAACGAACCAGTTTGACTGATTCGTTTCGTGACTGCTAACTCCTACTTCCTATACATTTTAAACTGTAGGAAGAGGTCGCTATATTTGCCTGTCCATTTATGGTCAAATTTTTCATAAACTTCTAGGTGTTTCATGGTTTCAGCATCTGGATAGAAGGATTTATCTTCTTTTTTCTCCTCTGGGAGCAATTCCTTAGCTGGTAGGTTTGGTGTTGAATAGCCGACATACTCCGCATTTTTGAGAGCATTTTCGGGTTTCAACATAAAGTTGATAAAGGCATAGGCAGCATCTTGGTTTTTGACTGTTTTGGGAATAACCATATTGTCAAACCAAAGATTGCTGGCCTCGGTCGGAACCACATAGCGTAGATTTTCATTTTTCTCCAGCATTTGGCTGGCTTCGCCAGAGAAGGTCACTCCTATAGCAGCGTTATTCTGAATCATGTAACCCTTCATCTCGTCGGCAACGATGGCCTTGATATTTGGAGTCAGTTTGTAGAGTTTGTCTACTGTCTCTTCCAACTGCTGGGTATTCTTGGAGTTGAGGCTGTAGCCAAGGGAGTTGAGCCCCAGTCCCAGCACCTCACGCGCCCCATCAAAGAGCATGATGGAGTTCTTATACTCTGGCTTCCAGAGGTCATCCCAATGCTCAGGCGCTTCATCTACCATAGTTTCATTGTAGATGATTCCCAGGGTTCCCCAGAAGTAAGGAATGGAGAATTTATTGCCTGGGTCAAAGGACTGGTTGAGGAACTCTGGTCCGATATTTTCAAGACCTTCAAGTTTTGAATAATCAAGCGGAACCAAGAGGTCTTCGTCCTTCATCTTGTTAATCATGTATTCACTTGGGATAGCAATATCATAGGTCGTTCCACCCTGCTTAATCTTGGTATACATGGCTTCGTTGGAATCAAAGGTCTCATACTGGACTTGGATGCCTGTTTCTTCTGTGAACTGAGTCAAGAGTTCTGGATCGATATAGTCTCCCCAGTTGTAGATAACCAATTTTTGACTATCTCGGCTATTGATTTTACTATCTAGATGCGTCGCAATTCCCCACAAGACCAGGATAATGGCTGCAATTCCTGCTAAAAATGAATAGAGTTTTTTCATGCTTGCTCCTCCTTCTCACGTGAGATAAAGTAATAACCAACAACTAGGATAATACTAAAGAGAAAGACGAGGGCAGACAGGGCATTGATTTCTAGCGAAATCCCCTTACGAGCACGAGAGTAAATCTCGACTGACAGCGTTGAAAAGCCATTTCCCGTTACGAAGAAGGTTACGGCAAAGTCATCCAGCGAATAGGTGAAGGCCATGAAATAACCTGCAATGATAGACGGAGTCAGGTAAGGAAGCATGATTTCCTTGAACATCTGAAATTGACTGGCACCAAGGTCATAGGCCGCATGAATCATATCGCCGTTCATTTCCTTAAGACGTGGCAAGACCATCAAGACCACGATAGGAATGGAGAAGGCCACATGACTAGATAACACGGTCAAAAAGCCAAGTGAAAATTTGAGTTGGGTAAAAAGAATCAAGAAGCTGGCACCAATCATAACATCAGGCGCAACCATGAGGATATTATTGAGTGAAAGAAAGGCTTCTTGGTATTTCTTACGAGACTGGTAGATGTAAATAGCACCAAAAGTTCCGATAATGGTCGCAATCAAAGCTGACAGAAAGGCCAAGAAAAAGGTTTGGGTGAGGATCAACATAAGACGACCATCACCAAACATGGTTTTAAAATGGTTCAAGCTAAAGCCTGTAAAGCTATTCATGTCGTTGCCTGCATTAAAGGCGTAGCCAATCAAGTAAAAAATCGGCAGGTAGAGGACAAGAAAGACCAGTCCCAGATAAAGGTTGGCAAATTTTTTCATCGTTCTCTCCTTTCCTTGGTCACCCACATGGTAATGAACATGGTCAGGATGAGAATCACACCGATGGTAGAACCCATACCGTAGTTGTCATTGGTTAGGAAATTCTGTTCAATAGCCGTTCCCAGCGTAATAACACGGTTCCCACCAATCAAACGGGTCAGCATGAAGAGGCTCAAACTAGGGATAAAGACCGATTGGACCCCACTTCTCACACCATTCATCGACAGAGGGAAGATGACATGACGGAAGGTCTCCCACTTGGTCGCACCTAGGTCATAGCTGGCATTGATAAGATTGTTGTCCATATCGTCCAAGACATTGAAAATCGGCAAAATCATAAAGGGAAGCTCGATGTAGCTTGCAACAAAGATAAAGGAGAAATCCGTAAAGAGCAGCTGCTGTGAACCGATTCCGATAAATTCCAAAAATTGGTTAATAGAGCCATTTTGACCAAAAATTCCGATAAAGGCATATGCTTTAAGGAGCAAATTGATCCAAGTTGGCAGGATAATCAGCATGAGCCAGAGTTGACGGTGCTTGAGACGGGTCAAAAAGAGGGCTGTAGGATAGCTGATAAGCAAGGTCACAAAGGTCACAATTCCTGCATAGAGTACAGAGTTGAAGCTCATTTTGAGATAGGTCAAGTTTTGTGACGCAAAGTAAGATTTATAGTTTTCTAAACTAAACTGGCCTTCGATGTTGAAAAAGGATTGACCGAAAATCAAGACCAAGGGTGCCAGGACAAAGAGTGCAATCCAAAGCATGTAGGGCACTACAAAGAGTTTAGAGCTTGTTTTCTTCATCTCTTTCCTCCTCGATTGCATTGATCAAACCTGCTTCTTGCTCTTCGATTTCCACGTATTCTTCGATACGAGCATCGAACTCCTCCTCGGTTTCGTTGAGACGCATGATATGGATGTCTTCTGGTTCAAAGTCCAGACCGATTTCCTCACCCACGATGGCCTTACGAGTCGAGTGGATCATCCATTCATTTCCAAGCTCGTCATAGGCGATAATTTCGTAGTGAACCCCACGGAAAAGCTGGGTATCGACCTTAACTTGTAGCTTACCTTCTTCAGGAAGGGTAATGCGCAAGTCCTCTGGACGAATGACGACTTCGACTGATTCATTTGGCTTCATCCCACCATCGACCGCTTCAAAGCGTTTGCCGTTAAACTCAACCAAGTAGTCCTCAATCATGGTACCTGGCAAGATATTTGACTCACCGATAAAAGTGGCAACAAAGTGGTTGATTGGCTCGTCGTAGATGTCCACAGGAGTTCCAGACTGAACAATCTCACCATCATTCATAACGAAAATCCAGTCACTCATGGCAAGGGCTTCTTCCTGATCGTGAGTGACAAAGACAAAGGTAATGCCCAATCGTTGTTGCAGTTCACGCAGTTCGTACTGCATATCTGTTCTTAATTTCAAGTCCAGCGCTGACAGAGGCTCGTCCAACAAAACCACACGGGGTTGGTTGATGATGGCACGGGCAATTGCCACACGCTGACGTTGTCCTCCAGAAAGTTTGCGGATGGAACGTTTTTCATAACCTTCCAACTGAACCATCTTGAGAACTTCAGTAACACGTTGCTCGATTTCTTTCTTGTCAATCTTACGCAAGCGGAGCGGAAAGGCAACATTTTCAAACACATTCATATGTGGGAACAAGGCATAGGATTGAAAGACGGTATGGACGTCTCGCTTGTTGGTTGGGATATCATTAATTCGGACACCGTCTAGCATGATATCTCCTGTCGTCGCATCCAGTAAACCTGCAATGATGTTTAGGATGGTTGATTTCCCTGAACCAGATGCGCCTAGAAGGGTGTAGAATTTCCCTTCTTCCAACTCAAAGTTGATGTCTTTGAGAACCTTGGTGTTGCTGTCTTCAAAAACTTTAGAGACGTTTTTGAATTCAATAATTGGTTTTTTCAATTGTCATTTATTCCTTCTTTTTCATAGATTAACAGATTAGGGCTCTGTCAGGCCGCTACTACCTCGTGTAGGAGATTGAACTGCCTACATACTTCTGCACTAACGATAGGCTTTCACCCCCTTTCCATGACATAGCAGCAGCTTTTCAAATACAGCTTCCTACTTGCTTTCACCTAAAATACGGACTTCTCTTTCAAGCGTGATACCTGAGTGTTCCTTGACTTTTTCGATAACAGACTCAATCAAGTCTTCGTAGTCTTTAGCCGTTCCATCTGCGACATTGATCATAAATCCTGCGTGCTTTTCTGACACTTCTACGCCACCAATACGATAGCCTTTCAAGCCAGCTTCTGAAATTAACTGACCTGCAAAATGCCCGACTGGACGCTTAAAGACCGAGCCACAAGATGGGTATTCCAAAGGTTGCTTGAGTTCACGGAGATGCGTCAAGCGGTCCATTTCTTGCTTGATAATCTGATGGCTTCCTGGAGCTAGGGCAAATTTAGCTGATAAGACAACAGAACCAGACTCTTGAATGGCTGAGTGGCGATAACCAAAAGCTAAGTCTTTGGCAGACAAGGTTTCGATTTCTCCATCCTTGGTCAAGACCTTACAAGACTGCAAGATGTGGGCAATCTCACCACCATAGGCACCTGCATTCATAAAGACAGCACCGCCGATACTCCCTGGAATGCCGCAAGCAAACTCAAAACCAGTCAAACTATGACGAAGGGCAATGCGAGTTGTCTCAATTAAGTTAGCACCAGCTTCAGCTTCGATGGTATAGCCATCAACTGAAACATTATTGAACTTGTCACACAAGATGACAAATCCACGAATCCCGCCGTCACGAACGATAATGTTGCTGGCATTTCCAAGAACCATCCAAGGGATATTTTCTTGATTAGCAAATTTAACAAGGCGAGCCAACTCAAAACGATTTCGTGGAAAGACCAGATAATCGGCCTCTCCACCTACTTTTGTATAACTATAGCTATGCAAGGGTTCCTTGAAACGGATATCAATCCCTTCTAAGATTTCAAGCATGTTTTCTTCTACTGACATGACACTCTCCCTTTTACAAAATTCATTCCATTATACCATTTTTAAGACCATTTGACGACCCTAAAAAAATCTTGGGCTTCTTTTAAACAAAAAAAGAGGTTTCCCCTCTTTTTATGATTTTTTGCAAAAGATAGCCTTTGTTCCATAGGCAACCAGCACAAGTTCAAGTGCTAGGACAACTTCAACCAAGACTGGACTTGTAATCCATCCTACTTGAGCTAGAGATGGTACTAGGTCAAAGAAGGCATGTAGACCATAGGCCGCTAGGAGATAAATCCATTTTTTCTGGCGAACAGCTTGGTAAACCCAAACTGTCAAAAGTAATTGGAAACCTAGAGCCAAAATCCGTTCAAAACCAAGCAAATAAATCTGCCAGACAGACAGCGACTGGATGGTTTTCAACATATTTTCAGACAGCAATTGCATAACCTGTGGATCCTGCGTTTGAACCGCTGAAAGCACGATGTAGAGATTGATCAAACTGGTGATACCGAGGAAAATCAATTCCAGGCCACCATGCCCCAGTCCATAGCCCAAGGCATCTGCCTTTTCCAAGCTTCTCTTTTTCTCCAACCATTTGAAGAAAACAAGACGAGCAGTTTCCTCAAAAAGGGCTGCCATGGCTAGTCCATAGAGGATGTAGAGAAGCGGGTGGTCTTGCAAGAGGGCAATACTGCCGTTTTTTTGAGGGTGCAAAACCAAGATATGCACCAGTTTTTCTAAAATCTGTGAAGAGACAAAGAAGGCGACAGCCCCCAAGCCCAAGACAGCTAGATTGATCTGGTATTTCTTTTTGGCATACCAAATGCTTCCTAGCAAGAAAGCTAGCAAAAGCACCGTGGTAATGATAATATGAGTGGTCATTTTCTTCTCCTATTCTGCCTTTTCAATATCTTTTCTCATCTCGTCAACATTGAACTTAGCAAACAAGTATTGACGATCTTGGACTGGGAAACGTTGATCCAACTGATCAACTGCTCCCACCTCGATAATGCCTTCCTTGATGACAAAGTCCATGACATGTCCACCGAAAGTCAAATCATCTGAGATGAAGTGCAGATGGTAGCCTGCCACACTGACTCCATGGAAAATCTCTGGCGTCCAGAAACCAACGATGGTTCCCACCACATTATCACGACTATATTCCGGTTGATGGGTTGCGACATCAGCAAACTTGGTATCTGGTGTCGACTTGGGAATCATGCGCACATGCATATGTGAAAATTCCCCCCGAATCTTGATAGAGCGGAAAAGATTTTCCCCATCATAATAAGACTCGATTCGTTCTTCCAATTCCTTGTCCGTCATCTCAAAGCGCTGGCGGAAAATGACCTCTGCCTGATGCGGTACCACTGCAGCGTAAGGAATAAGGGCATCTGGTGATACTTCCACAATTTCTGGTTGCTCTCCTGAGCCTTTAGCCTGATAGGCCCTGCCATCCAAGACAATCAATTCTCCATCAATAGAATCCAAGGTTCCCAAACCAAGGTCACCATGCTCTAGCAATTCTCCCACTGTCATGGTACCACCATAAAGGCCTGCCATCAAGGCTCCAAGGGTATTGTATTGAAATAATTTCACTGGTTCCTGCACGTTCTTATCCATTCTCTTTCTTGTCTGTTATTCTATAAATCTTACTCCTAAGTATACCACATTTGCCCCTAGATGTGAACGAGAGAAACACTCTAAACATTGCCAAGAAGGAAAAAAAAAGGTACAATGTAACAAAATCAAGGGAGGTCTGGAATGAAGAAACAAAGCAAGTACCAAGAGGTCGTTTCCTATCTGAAAAATGGTATCGAGTCTGGACGATTTCCGACGGGAAGCCGCCTGCCTTCTATCCGTCAACTGAGCCTTGACTTCCACTGTAGCAAGGACACCATTCAGAGAGCCCTGCTTGAATTACGGCACGAACAATACCTCTATGCCAAGCCCCAGAGTGGCTACTATGTCCTAGAACAAGGGCAACACCAGGACCTAGAAATCGAAGTCACTGACGAACATGCCAGTGCCTATGACGATTTCCGACTCTGCGTCAATGAAACCTTGATTGGCCGGGAAAACTACCTCTTCAACTACTATGACAACCAAGAAGGATTAGAAGACTTAAGACAATCCATTCATAAACTTCTATTTGACCAAGCTCTCTACTGCAAGGCAGACCAGTTGGTATTGACTTCTGGGACCCAACAAGCCTTGTTTATTCTCTCTCAAATATCCTTTCCTAGCCAAGCAAAGGAAATCTTGGTGGAACAGCCGACCTACCATCGGATGAATCGCCTCTTGATTGCTCAGAGCTTAGACTATCAAACGATTGAACGAGGCATTGATGGGATTGACTTAGAGGAGCTGGAGCGACACTTCAAAACAGGAAAGATTAAGTTTTTCTATACTATTCCTCGCTTTCACTATCCCCTAGGCCATTCCTATTCTGAGCAGGACAAACGGGCTATTCTTGACTTAGCTGCCAAGTATGGTGTCTATATCGTAGAGGACGACTATTTGGGGGATTTGGACTCTAAAAAGGGCCAGACCTTCCACTATCTGGATACAGAGGAGCGGGTTATTTACATCAAGTCCTTCTCAACCAGCCTCTTTCCAGCCCTGCGAATTACGGCACTCATCCTTCCAAATGCTATCAAAGAAGCCTTTGTAGCCTACAAAAATATCCTAGACTACGACAGTAACCTCATCATGCAAAAGGCCCTGTCACTCTATATCGATAGTCAATTATTTGAGAAAAATCGTTTAGCTCGCTTGGCCAATCAGGAAGCTTACCAGAAGCAAATCGAGGAAAGGTTAGCTAAATTGACTTGCCCCCTTCCTCACTTTCCTCTTCACGATGGTGTATTGCTAGACCTAAGACGATACCCTAAAATTGCCAGTCTCAAACACAGTCAACTGAGCTTGGAATTCTTTGAAGAGGCCTACTTGGGTGTCTGCCCTTATCAATTTGCCAAAGTGTCCTTAGACAATCTGGAAAATGTTTTAAACTATTTAAAAGCAGAATTGGATTGACTTCCAACTCTGTTTTTTTCTTATTGTTCAACTTCTGTTAGGCTTGCTGCTTTTTCAAGATAGCTTTGGTAAGTTCCTTCATCCTTGAGTTTTTGGATGACCTTATCCACCACTTCTTTCAAATCAGCACTATTTTTTCTAAGGGCAACTGCATTGGCTTCGCCGTCCTTCATCTTCAAGCTGACAGTTGCGACAGCTAAATCTGCATTTTTAGCAGCATAGCTAAGGGCAACAGGCTCATCCATGTGAACAGCATCTACTTTTCCAGCCTGCAATTCATTGACAGCTTCACCCATATTGGTTAGGGAAGTCAATTGAGCTTTTGGCAATTGTTCCTTGACCATTGCTTCTGGAACAGTCCCTTTTTGGGCTGCAATATTAGCACTTTCCAGGCTAGTTAAATCCTTGTATTTTTCTACATCAGCCTTCCGAACCAAGAAACTAATCTTGTTTTCATAGTAAGGGATTGAAAAATCAAAGACTTCTTTTCTCTCGTCAGTAGCGCTAATTCCCGCAACTGCTAGATCTGCCTTCCCAGTTTGAAGACTGGTCAAGACATTGTCAAAACTCATACTTGAAATTTCCAACTTAACCCCAAGTTCATCAGCGATAGCTTGGGCCATATCAATATCCGCACCGACTACCTGATTTTTCCCGTCAACCAAGGCTTGGAATTCAAAGGGTGCATAGTCAGGACTGGTCGCCACAACTAATTTCCCCTTTTGCTTAATGGCCTCAAGAGCTGACTGAGAACCATTCGAACTTGACTGGCAAGCCACTAAGAAGAAACTTGCAAGAAAGCTACATAAAACAAATATCCATTTTTTTAATTTCATAAATAAACAACCTCTCTGTTAATTTTGTATAATTATAACGCTACTCAAGATGTTTGTCAAGTATTTTTTGAATTTTTATCTTAAAAATATTTTTTTCATTCAAAAAAGGAGCTATCAGTTAATTTCAAGCTCCTTTTTATACAGAATGAAACTATTTTATAGTTCGACAATCTTACCTGTTTCAAAGTAAACAACCCATTCACAGATATTTTTGGCATAGTCTCCAATACGTTCCAAGAAAGCAATCACTTGGAAGTAATCACGACCTGTAACGATAGCATCTGGATTTTTCTTGATTTCTTCTGTAGCCAAATCACGAATGCTATCAAAATAATGGTTGATTTTTTCGTCCATTGCTGCTACTTCATAGGCCTGGTCCACTGAACCATTCAGATAGAGTTCAAGGGCTGCTTCGACGAAATTCTTAACATCGCGACCCATCCTCTTGATTTCTTCTTCAACAGCTGGAATACGTTGTTCTCCCTTCATACGAATTGCTGCTTTTGCAATGGAAACAGCATGGTCTCCCATACGTTCCAAGTCAGATACCGCTTTTAAGACTGTTAGAACTGTACGCAAGTCTTGAGAAACGGGTTGTTGAAGGGCAATCATTTCAAATGATTTCTTCTCCAATTTCACTTCGTATTCGTTTACTTCTGCATCGTCTTCGATGACTTCCTTGGCCAAATCACGGTCATGCGTAACAAAGGCACGCACTGTACGATTGATTTGTGAGAGCACTTCTTGTCCCATGGCGTAGAACTGGTTGTGCAATTTCTCTAAATCTTCCTCAAATTGAGAACGTAACATCATTTATCTCCTTATCCAAATTTTCCTGAAATATAATCTTCTGTTTCCTTATGTTGTGGGTTGAGGAACATCTTCTTAGTATCGTTAAACTCAATCAAATCTCCATCTAGGAAAAATCCTGTCTTGTCAGAAATACGAGAAGCTTGTTGCATAGAACGCGTAACCAAGAGCATGGTATATTTATCTTTTAGACCATACAAGGTTTCCTCAATCTTACCAGCCGAGATAGGGTCCAAGGCTGAAGTCGGCTCATCCAAGAGAATGATTTTAGGACTGGTTGCCAAGACACGGGCAACACAGACACGTTGCTGTTGTCCACCTGAAAGCCCGATAGCCGAATCATGCAGGCGATCCTTGACCTCATCCCAGATAGAAGCTCGTTGCAAGGCTTTTTCTACCGCTTCATCCAGAACGTGCTTGTCCTTCACTCCATTGATACGAAGCCCATAAACAACATTTTCGTAGATAGACATAGGGAAAGGGTTCGGTTGTTGGAAAACCATACCGATTTCCTTTCGCAATTCAACTGTATCTGTACGCGGACTGTAGATGTTGTGGCCGTTGTAAACCACCGAACCAGTTGTGGTCACCTCAGGATTGAGGTCCCCCATGCGGTTGATTGCTTTGAGAAGGGTTGACTTCCCTGATCCAGATGGACCAATCAAGGCTGTAATTTCCTTAGGTTGGAAAGATAGGGAAACACTATTCAAGGCCTTTTTTTGATTGTAGTAAACGGACAGGTCTGACACCTGTAAAATCGCTTCTGTCATACTGTTTCCTTTCTATCCAAAGTGTCCTGTTACGTAGTCATTGGTTGACTGTAGTTTGGCATTTTGGAAAATATTAGAGGTCTTATCGTACTCGATCAAGTCACCCAAGTAGAAAAATCCTGTGTAGTCACTAGCACGCGCAGCCTGCTGCATACTGTGAGTCACGATGATGATGGTAAAGTCCTTCTTCAATTCCAACATAGTTTCTTCCAGCTGGGCTGTTGCAATCGGATCCAAGGCTGACGCTGGTTCATCCATCAAGAGGATATCTGGTTTAACAGAGATAGCACGAGCGATACAGAGACGTTGCTGCTGACCACCTGATAGGGTCAAGGCTGACTTGTGCAAATCGTCTTTGACCTGGTCCCAAAGGGCAGCTTGACGAAGAGAGGTTTCCACAATTTTATCCAAGACTTGCTTGTCCTTAACCCCTGCACGTTCATGGGCAAAAGTGATGTTGCGGTAGATAGACTTGGCAAAGGGATTTGGTCGTTGGAAGACCATTCCGATGTGCTTACGCATCTCATAGACGTTAATTTCTGGACGGTTGACATCAATCCCTTGATAGAGGATTTGACCTGTGACCTTAGCAATATCAATGGTATCATTCATACGGTTGAGACTGCGGAGGTAGGTTGATTTCCCTGATCCAGATGGGCCAATTAAGGCTGTAATTTTATTTTTTTCAAATTGCATATCGATGCCCTTGATGGATTCTTTTTTACCGTAGTAAACATGTAAATCCTTAGTAGAGAGGGCCACTTTCTCTTCAGGAAAGGTGATGATATGCTTTTCATCCCAATTATATTTTGACATGGCTTCTCCTTTAGGCAGCGGTTAATTTCTTATGTAGGTAGCTTCCGAGTTTGCGGGCTCCAAAGTTAAAGATGAGGATAAAGATGAGGAGCACGGCTGCAGAACCTGCTGATACGATGGTTCCATCTGGAATGGTTCCTTCGCTATTGACTTTCCAGATGTGGACAGCCAAGGTTTCTGCTTGACGGAAGATAGAGATTGGGCTGGTCACACTAAGAATATTCCAGTTAGACCAGTCAAGGGCTGGAGCGGATTGCCCTGCTGTATAGATGAGAGCTGCCGCCTCACCAAAGATACGACCAGAGGCCAAGACAACCCCAGTTACAATCCCTGGAAGGGCTTCTGGAATAACCACATGGACCACAGTCTCCCAGCGAGAAATCCCAAGGGCCAAACCAGCCTCACGTTGCGTATGGTGAACGTGTTTCAAGCTGTCCTCAACATTACGAGTCATCTGAGGCAGGTTAAAGACTGTCAAGGCCAAGGCACCTGAGATGATTGAAAATCCGTACTCAAACTGAACTACAAAGATCAAGTAACCAAAGAGACCTACAACCACTGATGGTAGAGAAGACAAGATTTCAATACAGGTTCTGACAAAGTTGGTCACAGGACCTTTTTTGGCATATTCAGCTAGGAAAATCCCAGCTCCCATAGACAAGGGCACAGAAATAATCAAGGTAATGACCAGAAGGAAGAAGGAATTATAGAGCTGAATTCCAATCCCTCCACCTGCTTGGTAAGAAGAGGATTTGCCAGTCAAGAAAGACCAAGAGATGTGGGGCAAACCACGAACCAAGATATAAAGAATCAAGGATGCCAAGATGGCAACGATAATTCCTGCAATTGAGTAGAGGACAGCTGTTGCAATTTTATCTAATTTCTTAGCGTGCATAGTTTTTCTTTCCTCTTTCTTTCGTAATCAATTTAATCACACTATTGAAGGCCAAACTCATCAAGAGCAAGACTAAGGCCAAGGACCAAAGTACGTTATTATCAACTGTACCCATGACGGTATTTCCGATACCCATGGTCAAGACAGAGGTCAAGGTCGCAGCAGGTGTTGTTAGTGAAGTTGGGACAACGGCTGAGTTTCCGACCACCATCTGAATAGCCAAAGCCTCACCAAAGGCACGCGCCATCCCAAAGACCACTGCTGTAAAAATACCTGAACGCGCTGCCTTCAAGGTCACGCGCCAGATGGTTTGCCAGCGAGTTGCCCCCATAGCCAAACTAGCTTCACGGTAGTGACGAGGCACCGCACGCAAACTATCGGTTGTCATAAAGGTTACCGTCGGTAAAATCATGACAAAGAGAACGAAAATCCCTGACAAAATCCCAAAACCAGTTCCACCAAAGACACTACGGACAAAAGGAACTACGACCTGCAAACCAATAAATCCATACACAACTGAAGGAATCCCGACAAGCAATTCAATGGCTGGTTGCAAGATTCTAGCACCTTTTGGTGAGACCTCTGTCATAAAGACAGCTGCTCCAATGGCAAAAGGAGTTGCGATAAGGGCTGACAGGATTGTGACAATAAAGGAACCCAAAATCATTGGAAGGGCACCAAATTGTTTACCTGAAGGATTCCATGTTTGACCAAATAGGAAATCAAAGATATTAACTCCATTGACAAAGAAGGTCGACAAGCCTTTTTGGGCTACGAAAATCAAAATCATAGCCACAATAATGACAATCAAAGACAGACAGGCAAAGGTCAAACCTTTTCCTAGTTTCTCTAAACGAGAGTTCTTTGAGGGAGAAAGTAATTTTTTAGCTAATTCTTCTTGATTCATTATTGACTCCCTTCTAGTGCTGTCACCGTTCCCACAGCATCTTTTTCAACCTTCATTTCCTTAACAGAAATATAGCCCATTCCCTTAACGATTCCACTTTGCGCTTCATCTGATAAGACAAAGTTGAGGAATTCTGCCACCAATTCGTTTGGTTGACCTAGGGTGTACATGTGCTCATAAGACCACAAAGGCCAGTTATTGGTCGTAACATTTTCTGCAATCGGCTCATAGCCATTCAACTTCATGCGTTTCACCGAGTCATCCACATAGGCAAAGGCTAGGTAAGAAATGGCTCCTGGTGTCTGGGAAACAATGTTTTTGACCATCCCATTTGAATCCTGTTCTTGACTCTGCACAGCAGATTGACCATCCATGATAACACTATCAAAGGTTGCACGCGAACCAGAACTTGCCGCACGGTTGATAATGGAAATGGCTAGGTCTTTCCCACCGACTTCTTTCCAGTTGGTTACTTGACCTGTGAAGATGCTACGGAGTTGTTCTGTTGTCAGATTTTCAACGTCAACTTCCTTGTTCACAATTACTGCCAAGCCTGCTACGGCTACCTTATGGTCCACTAGAGCGGATGCGTTGATACCGTCTTTTTCCTCGGCAAATACGTCTGAATTTCCTACATCAACGGCTCCAGACTGAACCTGAGACAGACCTGTACCAGATCCTCCACCTTGAACGTTGACTGTTTTTCCAACGTGCATAGAACCAAATTCATCTGCTGCTGCTTCGACCAAGGGCTGAAGAGCCGTTGAGCCAACAGCTGTCATGGATTCCCCACGATCAATCCAGCTAGCACATCCCGCCAAAGAACCTGCTAGCAAAAGAGCCGCAAGGGATAGAGCGAGTTTTTTCCTTTTTTTCACTGTTTTTCTCCTTGAAAATAATGGTGAATGCTGTGAATTTTTTCAACTATTTATTTATGTTTTTCTTTTTTAAAATTGGGAGCCAACTGACGTTGCTAGCTTGG
The DNA here is from genome assembly GCF_006385825.1 of Streptococcus sp. D2. Taxonomy (GTDB): domain Bacteria; phylum Bacillota; class Bacilli; order Lactobacillales; family Streptococcaceae; genus Streptococcus; species Streptococcus shenyangsis. The sequence continues at coordinate 110,341 of NZ_VFSI01000006.1, forward strand.
TTTTACTAGAAATTTGCTCAGTTGCCTTCTCCACTAATTTTGACTTAAAATGAAAGACAATTTGAAAAAAATCCATACTTCCACTATAACATAGACAAGCTACTTTGACTAGCATTTTCACTTGAATCTGAGGCCTTTTGGAAAATAATTTTTCAAAACATTTCCAGTCACCTTAGCAAAGCCCAAACCATTGCCTTGAACCAAAACTTGATACCAACCATTTGGCAGACTTTCCGCCAGCTGAACGGTTTCTCCAGCCACATACTTTACAAACCCTTCTTGGTCAATTTCAACCGACTGTTTGACCTGACTCGGTTTCAAGGCTAGACCAAGAGCAAAACTAGGCTCAAAGCGTTTCTTCTTAAAAGTACCCAGATGCAGTCCATTGCGAGCAATCTTGAGTTTCCCTAAATCTGGCAAAAGTTCTGGTAAGATATAAAGCTGATCTCCAAATGTCTGCAAAATACCCGGTAGATTAACCTTCAAATGGTTTTGTGCAAATTCCTGCCACAAGGCAACTTGCTCACGGCTGAGATTGCTCTTACTTGCCTTAAATTTAGGTGCTGGATTGTCACCTTTAAATTGTAAATGAGCGACAAACTGCCCCTCTCCCTTAAAATGATGAGGGTACATCCGAGCTGTTTCTGGCAGATCAATACCAGCTACCATTCCATTGATATGCTCAACTGGTAGCAAGTCAAAATCATACTCTTCCAGTAGCCAATTGACGATCTCTTCGTTTTCCTCGGGTGCCCAAGTACAGGTTGAATAAACCAAACGACCACCTTCTGCAAGCATGGTCACTGCATCTACTAGAATTTCTCTTTGCAAACTAGCACATTGACTTGGATAATCTAAGCTCCAATAGTCCATAGCATCTGGTTGCTTACGAAACATCCCTTCACCAGAGCAAGGGGCATCAAGGACAATCAGGTCAAAATAGCCTTTAAAAACCTTGGCCAAGCGGTCGGCAGATTCATTGGTCACCACGACATTTGTCGCTCCAAAGCGCTCCATGTTTTCTACTAAAATCTTAGCCCGTTTGCTTGAAATTTCATTGGAAACCAGGAGACCCTCCCCTGCTAGATAGGCTGCTAGTTGAGTGGATTTGCCACCCGGTGCAGCGGCCAAATCCAAGATCTTCATACTAGGACTGGGCTGGGCTACCTGAGCAACCATCTGAGCAGCAGGTTCTTGCGAATAAACCAAACCAGTAGCATGCTCAGGAGATTTTCCTGAAACCTTCCCATAGTGTCCCCAAGGGGTTTGAGGAATAGGATCAGAAAATGAAGCTTGGGCTTCTTTTAAAGGATTGACCCGAAAGGCCGAAACCGCTTCCTCCTCAAAAGAGGCAAGAAAATCTCTTGCCTCATCTCCTAGTATCTCTTCATATTTTTCAACAAATCCTTCTGGAAATTGCATTTAAGTTCTTTTCCTTTCGTAAATATAGGACTGAATTTCCTCCTGCATCTCAAGAGGCACCATCATGACCGGCTGTCTGGTTTGAAAATCAGGAGCTTCACCAGAAAGGGTCACCACCCGATAGCCCAGATTTTCCCCTAAAATACTAGCTGCGGCATAATCCCATGGTTGCAGATAAGTGACATAGGTCAATAAACGTCCTGACAAAATCTTGGCAAAACTAATGGCCGCACTCCCATAGACACGAACACCGAGAACCGCTCGACTCAAATCAGCCAGTCCCCATTCATTGGTTTCCAACATACCACTATTTCCTGCAATGAGAAAATCTCCAAGTGGTTTTGCTTGAAAGGGAGCTAGGGGCTTATCATTTAGATAAACAGGAAAGGCTCCACCACCGTGATAACAATCCCCTTTGACCACATCATAAATCAGGCCAAACTGTCCCTGACCATTTTCAAAATAAGCCATCATAACAGCAAAATCTTCCTGCTGGGCGACAAAGTTATTGGTACCATCAATGGGATCAATGACCCAAACCTTGCCCTCTTGAACCGAGGCTCTCAGACAACCTTCTTCAGCACAAATCTTATCCTTAGGATAACGGGACAAAATCTCACTAACCAAAAGTTCCTGAACTTCCTTGTCCAGTCTGGTCACCAAATCCGTTGGAGAGGACTTGGTTTCAACACACAAGTCTTCCTGCATATGGTCAAGGATGTACTGACCTGCTTTCTTAACAAGCTCTTTAGCAAATTCAAATTTACTTTCCAAGAGAAATCTTTCCTTCCCCTTTTTCCTTGGCAGCCTGAACTGCTCGGTAAAGCGAATAGCCACTAACTGTTTCAAATTCTCGTCCCAAACGTTTTTCTTCACTCTTGCTTGGCACGACAGACTTGAATCCCTTATAGGAGTCCAGTAACTTTTTAGCTTCTACCTTGCCTTCATAGGCAGCTTCAACATCATTAAAAAAAGAAAGCACTGAAGCAAGTTCTTCAGTGCTCCACGACAAATCTAGTGGGTAACTATACTGTTTGTTCATTAACTAATACCAGCTCTCATTCTTGCTTCTTTTAGTTCTTGCTTACGGTAACTACGAGGGAGAAAAGCACGAATCTCATCTTCATTAAAACCGATTTGCATGCGTTTGGCATCAATAATAATTGGACGACGTAAAAGACTAGGGTACTGCTCAATCAAATGAAGCAATTCCGATACCGAAATACTCTCTACATCAATATTCAATTTTTGAAAAATTTTTGAACGAGTTGAAATGATGTCATCAGTACCATTTTCGGTCAAGGAAAGGATATGTTGCAATTCTTTTCTTGTTAAAGGACTGGTCATAATATTGTGTTCCACAAAGGGAACCTTATGTTTTTCTAACCAGGCCTTAGCCTTACGACATGATGTACAGCTCGGTGATAGAAATAGTGTAATCATGCTTTTCTCTTCTTATCTATACTTTGCTATTTCTATTATACACAAAAATAAAGCGCTTGACTAGCGATTTTTTAAAAAAAGCCTATTTTTCAAGAAAAATAGACTGTTCGCAAACGATTGACACAATTGGATTTGGTTAATTCACTCTTAACGATGGTTTCAAATGATATACAATTTTATATATACAAATTAAAAACGTCTTTCGTTTTACTTCCTACGACTTTTCAGGTACAGAAAACCAAAGAAGCTTTCATAGAGGGCGAAAAAGAGGAGGAAGGCATGAAGGAAGAAGGTCTCTGGCAAAATCAGAATCACTGGATCCTTAGCTGGGTCAAAAAGCCAGGTATCATCTCCCACAAAGAGAAGTTGATGGAAAAGAGTAAAGAATTGGTCAAACCCAATCAAAACTCCCCCAAGCCCAATCAGCAAAGGTAAGACTACTAAAGCCAGAAAATTTTTACGATAGAGAGACAAGAATCCCTTTTTCACAATTCCTTTGACAAAGAAATAGAAACTTGGCAGTGTCACTAAGGCTACTAGCTGAGCCAAGTGAAAGAGGTTTTTGACCACCGCAAAATGGTGTAGCCCAGCTGCTGACGAACGAAAATCTGGCATCTCTAGGATCTGACTAAAAGGATTGGTCAGGTAATTCATCAAGATCTGAAAGTTGTACTGAATGGTTTCTGGTTTTAGATAAACCCGATTCGTTAGGTGCAGCCACTGAATCTCCATAGGATAGAAGACCCAAGTCAGATAAATAGTCAGAAGGATTGACAGGGAGAGGAGAAAGAGCATAGAGCCCCAAAAAGTCAGTTTAGTTTTCATCAAAATCCCACTCCGCAAGGCTAGAAACCACATGAGTCGGTGCGATTGGCAGGTCTGCTACTTCTTCTTCCTTGGTAAAACCTGTCGTCACCAAGAGCGTTGGAATGCCATTGTCAATTCCTGCTCGAATATCAGTCAGGTAATTGTCCCCAACCATGATTAATTCTTCGCGTTCCAAACCTAAGTGCTCAACCGCCTTGTCCATAATAATAGCATTTGGTTTCCCGATATAAACAGGATTCACTCGTGTTGCTACTTCAAGAAGCGTAATCAGTGAACCAGCACCTGGCAAAAGACCCCGTTCTGTCGGGATATTGAGGTCAGGATTGGTTCCGATAAAGTGGGCGCCCTTTTGAATCGCAAGAGTTGCTGTGGCAAATTTTTCATAGTCTACTTGCCAGTCCAGGCCTACTACCACATAGGCAGGATTTTCCTTGTCTTCCACATAACCAGCCGCCTTGATGGCTTCCTTGAGCCCTGCTTCTCCGATGACATAGACCGTCTTTTCCAGTCCCAAGTCATTCATGTAGTCGATGGTGGCCAAAGTCGCTGTATAGACAGTCGATAGGGGCGTATCAATATTAAAATTCTGAGCCAACATCTCTTGAACACTCTCTGGAGTGCGGGTTGTATTGTTAGTCACAAAGAGATAGGGAATGTCCCGCTTTTGCAATTCATGAACAAAAGCCTCTCCTGCTGGAATTCTATCTTTCCCCTTATAAATAGTTCCATCTAGATCAATTAAATAGCCTTTATATTTCATCTATTTCTCCCTAATCCTTTTCTAATTCTTGCCAAGTAATAATAGTCTGTGCATTGGTAACACCGTCGCTTGTAATCTCATGCTTGCTTTCGAGTCCACTCCGCTCAACAGCCGATGTAATCACCCCACCTGGTCGAACTTCCTTGACATACTTGAGATTGATTTTCTTGGGAATATATTGGGTCAAAAAATCTGCTCCCATGACCTCAAAAATCCAGTCCAGGTATTTACTGTTATTAACATGACCATTCATATCCAAATCGTAAAAACGGACATGGTAATCCTTGCTAATTGGATTTTCCAAGCTTTGATATTTAGGTCCTCGAAGCAATTTTTTGGAAAACTCAGATTGGTAAGGAGCCACAATCTCAGGTTCAACAGCATGGACTTTTCGACTGTCTCGGTCCATGAGAACAAAGGTAGTCATCATGTGGATGAGCTCCTGCCCCGCTTCATCATAAATGGTAAAGCGACGGTAGCAAAAAAGTCGATTGTAGCTCAAAACTTCTGTTTCGATGGTAATTTCTTCCCCAAAACGAGGTAAACGAATCACCTCAATATCATATCCTGCGATGATCCAGACTAAATTATAGTTTTCTAAAATAGTCTTATCACCGACTCCTAGTTCAATAGACTGCATCCCTGAAACTTGTAGTGATAGCAAAACCACATCTGGAAGTTTAATATGACCGTTCATATCAGCCATATCAAAAGGAATTTTCATTTTCATTTGATAAGTTAAGCCCATGATCCTACTCCAAAATAAATCGTTCTGCTACGGTGTCTCCCAAAAAGAGACCTCTCTTTGTCATGCGCACTCGGTCACCCTCTATTTGCATGAGACCTTTTTGAACCAAGTCTCTGACGATTTCGCCATATAGTTCATCAAAAGACCGGCCAAATTTTTCCTCAAATCGCGCCATGGAAACCCCTGATTTCTTGCGAAGTCCCAAGAACATTTCTTCTTCCATTTGCTCTTTTTGACTCAGGTGCTCTTCTGTAATACGTGCGTTGCCTTCCTCAACTGCACTCAGATAATGACGAATGGGACCATGGTTTTTATAGCGAACACCATTGACATAACCAGATGCTCCAGCACCAATGCCATAGTATTCAGCATTGTCCCAGTACATGAGATTGTGACGACTTTCAAAACCGATTTTGGAGAAATTGGAAATCTCATAATGCTCAAAACCTGCTCGCTCCAGCTCTGCGATGATGTACTCAAACATTTCCGCTTCTAGTTCCTCCTTAGGCAGAGGCAATTTCCCACGTCGCATCCGGTTCATAAAGACCGTATGGTTTTCTAAAATCAAACTATACAAACTCATATGGGGAATATCCAGCCCAATGGCCTTAGCCACATTTTCCTTGACTTGCTCCATGGTCTGGCCAGGTAGCGCATAAATCAAATCGATAGAGATATTGTCAAAACCAGCCAGTTTCAGACGGTCGATATTTTCATAAATATCTTTCTCTAAATGACTGCGCCCAATCTTTTTCAACATTTTGTTATCAAAAGTTTGCACACCTAGTGAAACACGATTGACAGCCGAGTTCTTCAAAACAGCAATCTTATCCGCATCCAAGTCGCCTGGATTGGCTTCAATGGTCAACTCCTCCAAGACAGACAAGTCCAAGTTTTCAGTCAATCCCTTCAATAACACCTCTAGTTGTGACGCTGACAGGGCTGTCGGTGTACCACCACCGATATAGAGGGTTCTCAACCTTTGAATATCATAAGATTGAAACTCTTCTAACAGATGCTCCAAATAGCTATCTACCGGCTGATTTTTGATGAAAACCTTTGAAAAGTCACAATAATAACAAATCTGGGTACAAAATGGGATGTGCACATAGGCTGATGTTGGTTTTTTCTGCATAGTCTTATTATACCACAAAAAGCGAACAATACTTAGAATTCCGTTTAACAAAATCCTAGCATTGTTCGCTTTCTTTATCTAATCATTCTTTGTATTTTATGGATAACACAACTATCAGAATCAATCTAGTTCGTTGTTAAAACACAAAAGAATGAATGTTCATCTGACTAAATTTTTAGTCTTCTTTTTTCTTGCGAGCTACAAGTCCAAATCCACTCAATAGTCCAAGAAGTCCTAGAGATGCAAGAGCAGCATTTGATTCTGTTCCTGTATTTGGCAATACATTTTGAGAATCATTTGACTTAGCTCCATTATCAACAGTAGTCTTAGTATCTACCTGATCTGCATTTGGAGTTGGAGTAGCTGGTGCTGGTTTATCTTGACCAGAATTTCCATTAGTATCAGGTTTGACTGGCATATCAGGTGTCACTGGTGCAACTGGATTTGTATCTGTTGGTGTTGATGGTGTGACTTTACCTGGTGTTGTTACATCAGGAACTTCAACTGTTGGTTGACCTGGTTCTGTAATCTTAGCTGTACCTGGAACCTTACCTTCTGGTAATTCACTGTTTGGTACTTTACCTTTACCGTCTTCACCGAT